>JAOZMR010000218.1 GCA_029934215.1 Pontiellaceae bacterium
ACTCAAATAGGGGAGCGAAAAGCCTCTAAAAAACGCACATTCGTGAAGAGCCCCATTTTATGCAAAACCCAAAATCAAAAACAGGACTCATTAACTTCTTTTCCGGCATCAAGAACACCCGTGTCCGTCGCACTCGTGAACACAAGGTGATCGACCCCAAACATCAAATCACGACTCGGCCTAAAAATGGTAGCTCTGAGAGCCGAGAGCGGAACGAAGCGATGTTATCACAAGAGGTTATATTTTGACCTCTTACTGAAAGAATGCTTCAGTTTTGACTTTACGTGTAAACGATTGTCTTTTTTTATTTCTTTTCATTTTCCGTTTTTAATGTGTTTCGAACATAAAATCCACCTTAGCCTGTGTTTCTAAAAGGTGGGGTAACCGCACAAAGCGCGGGAATCATCATGCTCATAGCCATCCGCCGGTCAGCTTCCAATGATTTCCTCGGTCTTCTTTTTCATAACATCCATCATCTCTGCAATTCCATCCACAAACGTATCGGATACGTACGCTGATCGCCCGTTCCAAAAACCGCACCGAACGGAACGTTCACTGTCAGCGGTCGGTTAAAGTGTACCACTCCTGGTCGGTTCAAAGTGTACCACCCTGTGGCGTAATTCTGCTTCAGTATCTCGCTTCCTAAACCTGCAAAGCAACGAAAGCGAGAGTAATGAGCAATACCCTTCAGGGGGAGTATGATTGAGACCATTAAACAGCTAGAGTCCGTAGGTTGGAGTCAGTAAAAGAATTTAGGTCAACCTAACTTTTTGCCAATCGTTTTGTTTAGATTTCTTCCCAAAAGGTGACGACCGGCGAAGAGCTTCGGCAAAATCATTTTACCGCTAAAAAGGATCAAATGTTCACATAGAGACAACGAGGTAAATAAAAGATGTGACTATTTTAAAATTTCACGCTGGTGGCGATGCTTCTAGTAGATCAACAATTTGTTGCTGATCTTCTGTCCACTCTCCATCCTGAATGAATTCCACGCCATTCAGAAGGATAGTGTGTTGTTGGCGGCTTTTCAGACAGTCGATCACGCCAGCGAATGTCCACTCGCGCTCAGAGTCTGCTCCGTCGGAATCAAGAAGAGGCTGTAGCCGCTGGGTCATATTCCATTGGAGATAGTAGGCGAGCATGCAGAGAAATACGTGCGCTCGGATTTGATCGGCGGTGTTGTGCTGGAGGGGGCGCATTTCAAGTTGTACGGTTTTTAGGTTTTTAAAGGCTCGTTTGATATGTCTGTGGGCTTTGTGCGCATTGATAACCGAGTCCGTGCTCAACGTTTCCGATGGAACCTCTGTCCGAATTTCAGCGAAACGCCCCTGCGTGATCGTGTCTCGATCTCCAACGAAAGTGAATTCTTTGACTCCATAGCTTGAGCGAACTTCGTCAACCTTCTGCAGCATAGTTGTCGTATCATTTATGTTTCCTTCAAAAACCTCACATCCGATTGGGCAACCATCTGTGTTGGTAATGAGCCCGATAACCACCTGCTCATCTCCTTTTTTACCGGCACGATTATACCCAAAGGTCACCCAATCACTTTCAGCGTATTCGCCTTCGAAGTACGAACTGGTGATGTCGTAAAGAACCATGGAGCCGTCCGATACATGTTTTTTGAGCAGCATTTTCTGAATGGCTTTCTGACGTTTAAGCAAGCGATCCATCGGAAGATAGCACTGCTTTTCAATAGCAGGCGTTCCTTCGATTCCGCAAAGCTCCCATAGAGCCGTGTTTTTTGCCTGATTGCAAAGGCGCAGGTTGCTTCCTTGAAAAACGATTCGCCCAATAATCATTGCTAACGCGCAATCCACCCAAGGTTCTGAGCGTGAATAAAGGATGCGATGCAGACCGAGATCCTTTGCTAACTTCAGAAGCACCTGGCCCGCTCCCAGCTCGCGTGAGGATAGGATTTTTAATGCATCTGGATCTCCCTTGGTGATCACCTCTTCACGAAAAGCGCATTGCAACATTTTGAGTTGCTCTAACGAGCATCCCGTAATCCTGCCGTGCTGAGTGTGTTTGACTTGCTTCTTCTTTTTCTCCCACGAGGTTGTCCGCAAAAGGCCAACCGGATTTTTTCTGGAGGTCTGGATTTCGAGGTGGATGTTTCCTGTTTTTGTTTGCATGGTCTAAATCACCCCTTTTTTTGAAAGTTCGCAAGTCCCGGTGTTCGGAATCTGTTCCTTTGCACTGGCTCGCCCATTTTGCGCAGGAGACGATCGATCATTCCGCCGTGGGTCACATGCGGGAGCCATAGCTTTTCTGCCTGTTCGAGTATGAAGCAATTCCTTTGCTCCGCCGCCTGAATGAATTCTCGATGCGCGCACAGCGTCACAAAATATAACCCTTCTCCGGCGTAGTCGTGGCTCTTCATCCGAATCGACCGACGACCCGACGGGCGTGGCTTCGGCGAAGACGGATTGTGAATCTCTGGGTTGTGTCGGCTTTCGCTCATCATTTTTCCAACCCTTGGATTTTGTCCATGTGCGGCGGTTCCGTATATAGGGTTGTCGCTAGAAGGCTGCTGCGGTTCCGATTTTTGTGTTGAGTGCCGCTTCGGCGATGGAACGCCCGTCGATGAGCTGGGGGATGCGGCGTTCGCGCCAGACGCGGCGTTTGGTTTTTGCAACTAGATTGTGCCCAGGTAGCATGAAGAGTAGAACTGTTTCTGCTTTGGATAAGATCCACATCAGTGGATAAACCATCGAGCCGAGGGCGTATAGTTTGGTGTAGTGATAAAACGTCTCGGCGTCCGCCTCGGCGGATGGCATGTTGTACGCTCCGCCCGCGAGTTTGTTGGCGATCCATTCGCAAAAGGCTCCCGGAAGTTCAATGCAACAGGTGGAGTATGAAATGGTTTCGGGGACATCAAACCCGTCTTTTAGTACCTCAAAGAAGTCGGCGGAGCTGTAGCCTGGTCGAACTAGCCCTTTTCGTTTCCATCCAAGCCTTGGAAGACCGAAGATTCCTTGTCGTGCTACGCTGATGATGAGTCGTCCATCTGTTTTAAGAACGCGGTTGCATTCTTTGATAAATGCTCGATCGTCGCGCATTCGTTCGAGCGTATCGACCACTACGACGGCGTCGAAGCTGTTGTCGGGGGCGTCGATTTTTTCGTCTTGAAGAATCTGTACATTTTCTTGCACGAAGTATGAGATAGAGGCTTTTGCTTCGAGAGATGGAACGCAAGTTGTCCAGTTTCCACCATCGATTCGGAATTGCCCGCTAATCACTCCGTCGCCCGCGCAGATCTCTAAACAGTTCTGGTTCGAAACCGCGCCGAGTAGCTCTTTTAGTTTTCGAAGCCGCATTTGCCGACGAACCGACTTTTTAAAAAGTTTTTCCTGCCAGCGAACGACTTCACCCGAGAGATTTTTATCCATTGCTTTCATAGTTTTGGGAGTATAGATGGAGGGTTGGGGTATGGGAACAGTGGTTTGCTATTTTCTTTTTAATAGTGCCGCATATGCGCCATCTGTTCCGGATTTTGGTGGGAAGAGACGCTTGGCTTTTACGAGGCGGAATTCGGAGTGTTCGCGTGCCCAGCGGTTGACTAGTTCTTCGTTTTCTTCCGGTTCTAGGCTGCATGTGCTGTATACCATCCGGCCCCCGGGTTTCACCGCTTTGGACATGGCTGTTAGAATCTTCCATTGCGTTTTTTTAAGCATCTCGATTCTGTCGCGCGTAATGCGCCAACGGGCATCCACCCGCCGTCGAAGGACTCCTGTGTTTAGGCATGGGGCGTCGACGAGTACTGCGTCGAAGGTTTTTCCAACCTTTGGAAAGCCGTTTGTGGCGTCGCCTTTCACGATTTCGATGAAGTCCCAGCGGGTACGCTTGATCGTGTCGGCAAGCGTATCGAGGCGGTCGTCATGAACATCCATTGCGACCAGTTCGCCTTCGCCTTCCATTAGACCGGCTATCATGGTGGTTTTTCCGCCAGGCGCGGCGCAGGCGTCGAGGACGCTTTCTCCCGGTACTGGATCGAGTAGTTCCACCGAAACGGAGGTTGCTGGGTCTTGAACTGTAAACCAGCCCTCCTTGAACCCAGGCACATTCGGTACGGCGACGCCGCGCGGAAGCGTTACGAAGTTGAACAGGCATTTGTACGGATGCGGTGTAGCATTGATTCCTGCCACGTCGAGCTCTGCCATAAAGTTCGAGAGAGTAACCCGCTCTGTTTCAACGCGAAGGATCGTTTCTGCTGGGACGTTGTTCCAGTCGCACAGTTTTTGTGTGTTGCTCTCGCCGTACTGTTTTGTCCAGCGGTGAATCAGCTGTTCGGGATGGGATGTGCGGATTTCGTCCGACTGACGCAGTAGGTTTTTCAAAATATCTTCGCGCTCATCTTGCACGTTGCGCAACACCGCATTGATCATGCCGGCCACACGAATTGCATCGCGGTGGCGGCTACTCTTCGCCACATCGACCGTCTCGTGAACCGCAGCAAACTCCTCGACATTGTCCATAAAGCAGAGTTGATAGATTCCGACATAGAGCGTCGCAAGCACAAACGTTTCTGGGCGACGGTTCACAAACTTCTGTGCGATATACTCCAGGGTCTGCTTGCGGCGGACGATCCCGTAGACCAGTTCCGTGATGAAACCCCGGTCCTCCCGAACCGACTCCATCAAGCGATCAGGAAAACTCTCGTCATCCAGCCATTGGGTGATAATTTTTGCGGCGACATATCGACTGTTTGGTTTTTTCATAGAGCGGGCAGTGAACCGGAAAGTTCCACCTATTGGAAGTTTTTTATCCATTCCCTTTTTTTTATCGGTGG
>JAOZMR010000219.1 GCA_029934215.1 Pontiellaceae bacterium
CTGGTGGTAATAGGGCTAATCGTAGGAATGGAATGAAGAAAATAAATGCCAAACCACCAACACCATCTGAGCCATTATCATCTGATGATAATAAAAGTCGTAGTAATACTCGAATGAATAGCACTAGTGGTAACGCAGCCATCTCAATGAGTGGTCATGAAGGTAAAGGTGTCATTACAAAATATAATACAGCTTCTCCATCGATTGTTAATTATACATTTCAAAATAATGGTCGAGAACAATCATTTAATATTGGTATTAAGATTATCCCAGAAGTTGTTAAAGCATCAATCATCAGAGATCTATTTGCTCAACGAGTTAAGAAAAGTCTTGTAGTTGCAATTAGAAGAATATTTAGAGGTAAGGATAATTTCATTACTGATTATGTCTTAGCCCTAAAGAAGATGAAGAATATGGCTATTTTAGAAAAGCAAGGTTATCGTAAAGGTAAAGGGTTTGCTCATTCAATGGCTAAGGTTTTAGTTAAGGATTATTTCACTAGATTTACTGGTCACGCTAATAGGATATTACCTTGGTTTAGTGTATTGATGGATATTAGTGATTATAAATCTATCAAGCACAGTACTGGTAGTGATCTACTGAATGAACCTGGTAGTAGAAGTGTTAAGAAAGCAATGAGTGAACTGATGTTACTAAATGTAGCTATTATTGATTCTACTGTAGAAGAGATTCATTCAATCAAAGATGGTGAGAAGGAATGGACAACTCAAGATATTGATAGTTACGCTAGTAAGCAATCTAAGATGTCTCAAAGAGAACTAATGCAAATGATTAAATTAAGTAATAGATAAGGAGAAGAATAATGCTTATTAAAAAAGAACATCTATATGATGCTGAGGGATTACCTGATCCAAGTTTTAAACCTGGAGATTTTACTAGAGCTTTATATAAGTTTACTAATGCTGTCGGTATTAAGAAGGATTCTTTCTTCTCTCAAGCAGCTCAGGCTTTAGCAAAAGCACGGTTTAAAGTAGGGTTTAAACTAAAGACCTTTACCCGAACCAACTTCATCAAAAATAACACAGGGATAAGTCAGTTATATGAATCTGAGATGATTACTGATATTCTTAAGTCTAATGGTAAATTTAAGAATTATAAACACTTTAAAGAACTTGAAAGATTATATGATTATGTGATGAACTTTCCAGATGAAGATATCATATCAACTCTAGGACAGAAATCATTAGATAATGTGATTATTGTTAAGAGTGAGATTGAGTATGCTTGGAATGCATTACTATTGAATCGTAGTGTACATACAGCCAATATCATGTATAATGAAGCAATGGTTAAGTCTGTAGATCATGATGCTTATGTAGCTTGGAATCCCTATCTAGGGATGGTTATTGATCTTAGCTTTACAATGACAAGTTTGTGTAAGGTTTTACTAATAACAACTGGAGTAGAAAAAGCTTCTAGGATATCGGGTACAAATGCATATATTTCGACTATCCTAAGTAGTCGAGATACATTCAGTTGGGTTAAGAGATTAGGAACGTATAACTATATGATTAAGAAGGGATTATATACCAAATATTGTAAGACTACAATTAACAATATTGATAGACAATCTCATGCAGATTATTACCATGCAGAGTCCTATGATGGAGATCTATATGAGGCTGAAGGTGTAGTTGCATTGTTAGCAATCCCAATAGTTTTTTATATGGTATCTTGTTTATTATTATCAATGATTCAATTTTCTGTTTATATGGTCTACCATATGAGAGGACGTTATGCTATCATGTTATCTGATATTATCGAAGATATTGAAGATGATGAACGATTGACTAGTGCTCAGAAGAAGAAGAAAACTGATCGTCTTTATAAGACATTAGTTAGAGTGGATATTGAAGAACACAAAGAGACAGTTAAAAAGTCTCAAAAGTCTTTGAAACAGAATATTGAAGGTGCTAAGAAAGGTTCACCGAAACCTGTTAGTGAGAGAAGAGAAGAACCATCAGTAGAAGAAGATGATGACGATATGGATATAATCTAAAGAGGAGGAAAGTAAATGAACGATATACATGTATATATGGAACAGAATGAAAGTTTTGCAGAACTAGAATCCTTAGATGAGTTAAATCATGAGATTTGTTTTGAATTAACGGCAACTAATTTGATTCTTGGTTATGAAGCTGAAGATACCTATGAGGCAGAAGGTGTCTTAGAGGCAATTGGTAATATTATCAAGAAGATATTTAAGTTCATCTTAGATGGGCTTAAGTGGATTAAAGAAAAAGCTATCCAATTAGTTAATTGGATATCTGATCATGTTAAGAATATTGTGACGAAATTTAAAGTTAAACGATTAGAAAAGTTTAAAGATTTCATCAGTGAGAATAGTGCCATTGTCAATAAGATTAAAACTGGGTTAACGATTAAGACTTACAAGTTTAAGAATGATTTTACAGCAGTAGATACAGCAGTGGCTTCAGTTGCTAATCATCATCTAGAAGAGGTCAATGGATCGTTAGATGAGATACGAGAACTATTATCTAATGTGGCTCTTAATGCTGAGAAATCTAGTACCATGACTGATAGGATGACAGCTAAACATAATCGAAGAGTTGGTAGTCGAATCTTAAGAAATAATACTGGTCAATATGAGATATTTGGTGGAGATGCTGAGAATAGATTTCGTGCTCTTTACATGGCAAGTGGATCTATTGAGAAGCAAGAATCGGTATCATCTGAGAAGATTATTGCTGAGATAATGTCAAAGTCATTTGTTACATCTCAACCTCAGAAATGTGAACGAATAGCAATACCAGTTAAACATCTAATATCTGCTAATGTTGTTGATGGGTTGATCAATACAATTGAGAATATGCCTAATACTTATGATCTTTTAAATAAGGATTTAAAGCATATATCGACAGCTGCTAATGTAGAAATATCTAATATCAAATCATTACAAGAGTCTTATACAGATGATGGGTTTAAGTCTAAAGAAGTGAATAAAGTTTTTAAGACTATTAGTGGTTCTCTGAATGCTATCACTCAAATGTTTGGTGGTATGGGTAAGGTAATTATTGTATCTAAGAATATCCAAACAGAGTTTATTAAGACTAGATATGAAGCATTTAATAGTGCTAAGAAAGAGATGAAATCTATCATCTCTAAAGAAAAGAAATAGCAGGAAGACGTGAATACGACAGACACAATTGTGATATTCAACTTACAACATTTATTAAATCAATCTTAAGGAGATTTTATTATGTCAATACAATCAATAATGGCAAAGAAAGGAAGTTATCAAACAGCATTTGAGGTTTCTACACCTATTTATATTTTAGAAGCAGATTTAGAAGATGCGTTAGACGGAATGGATGAAGCAGTAGCTGAGATGGAAGATCTTGTTACTACTACTAATCTAATTGAAATGGAAGATGCACACTATGATGCAGAGGGATTCTTTGATTCCATTAAAAATGGTATCAAGATGTTTGCAGATAAAGTTAAAAGTGCAATCGATAAAGTAATCACAATGATTCAGGATTACATCACTAAAGTTCTAGATAAAATGGATACTAAATGGTTAGAGAAGAATCAAGAATTTATCGAGAAAAATGGTGAGTGTAAGAATGTTTCAGTTAAGATGAAGAACTGGACTTGGAACGTTAAAACTGCTGATGAAAATACTACTGAAGTTGAAGCCATGACTACAGCTGTAGATAACATACTAGATATGAAACTAGAGGGTAATACTGAAGACAAAATCAAAGCTCAGGTTGTAGCCATTCAGAAAACATTATCTACATCAACCAAAGCTGGTTCTGATGCTGAGATTACCAAGGCAATGATAGATGATGCTAAAGATAAATGGTTTGAAGACGACTATAAGAAAGGTAGCAAGAGTAAAGAGGTTAAATTATCAGCGTTAAAAGTAACTGAGATGCTTAAAGTTTGGAATGGTTATCGAGAAGAGCGTAAAGCATACAAAGATATGATTAAAGAGTTAACTACTCTTAAGAAGAATATTGGTGACTTTAAAGTTGATGCAGGTGAGACTGATGCCGACAAAACATTAAGTAAGTTGTTAGCTAAGAATATATCAACTGTTAAAACAATGGTTGGAGCTGGTATAACTGTTGCTAGAGATTCTTATAAATTCTCTGGTGAGAGAAGAAGAGAAATAACTAATGCATTTAAGAGAGTTATTTCTGAAGTTAAGAAGAAAGAAGCTAAAGAGAAGAGAGATAATAAGTAATATTATTTCTACAATATTTATGATGATTCTACTCCCCTATTTGGGGAGTAGATCTTTACTGAATCATACTAACCTTATTAACACTTATAAAATTATATAAGGAGATATATATGCAAAACTCATTTAGTAAATATAGATTGGGTGGAGAAAGAAGTCCTTCAGTAGGAGAGCTTCCATTTAATGAATATGATCTGACAAGATTCACATCTGATTTAGAAGATGCTTATGATGATATTGATGAAGCTATTGAAGAAATGGAAGATGTTCTAGCCGCAATACAAGTAGATCAGTGTGTTGCTGAGATGGAAGATGTTGGTGGACCAACTGAAGCCGATATGGAAGGTGTATTAGATATTATCAAAGATATATTTGGTAAGATTAAAGCTGGTATCTTGAGAGCTATCGAAGTCGTTATTAAGAAGATACAAGAGATGCTTGACAAGATCACTAAAGGTTTAGATAAGCATTTTGCTAAGAAGCATGGTGAGAATATCCTTGCAGCTGCTTCTCTTAAAGGTAAGTCGAAGTT
>JAOZMR010000220.1 GCA_029934215.1 Pontiellaceae bacterium
TCCCGACATACTGGATTTATCCTGTCGCGAAGTGAAGATAAGTGGTCAGAACTCCATCTCCGAAGTTCCTCTCTATTCCTCTAACGAAGTGGTTGTGAAAACCTGATTCAGCTCGTTTCCAATGGTTGGATTACGCTTAATTTCCCACCCATTAAAGATGCTGCCGGAGCTGATTGGAAATCTGTTGGGAAAAGGATTCCAACCTTTGGAACAAATGTGTACAATACATGGTTTATGTAGAGGTTGATTTGGGGGCTTTATGAAATACGCAGAGGCGGCAGAGAATGTGAAGATGCTGGTGGAAAATCCGCCGGCCAATGATGAGTTCATTTATGAGTTGTTGCTGGCGTATGGCTCTCCGAAGGCGACGATTGCTCGTCTGAAATCTGGCTCGATCAATTTGTCCAAAGAACCCAGCGAAATCCTGCTAAAGAAGAAGGTCTGGTTCAAATCTGTTGAAACGAACGTTGTGCAAGCGTCTCGCTTGCCCAATTCGGAAGAGCCGAGCGACAGCAAGCAAGCGAGACTCTCGCTCTACGGTGAAATTGAAGAGCTGAAGGCTTCCAAGAAAACGAAGTCGAATGATCCACGCTTTTTGATTGTTACCGATTTTGAGCAGATTCTGGCTTTTGATCGCAAAACGGGCGGTACGTTGGATACCGATTTCCAAGGGTTGGAAATCCATTTCGAGTTTTTCCTTCCATGGGCTGGGATGGAGAAAACAAAAATCTCTAATGAAAATCCGGCGGATGTGAAGGCTGCTGAGAAGATGGCGCGGCTGTTCGATGCGATCCGGAAAGATAATGACGATTATTTGCGTCACGATGCCCATGCGATGAATGTCTTTTTGGGTCGCTTGCTTTTCTGTCTGTTTGCTGAGGATACGAATATTTTCCCCGAAAACGCGGTAAGCAATGCGATTGCGTCGCACACGGCGGAGGATGGGTCGGATCTGGATGCGTTTTTTAAGCAGCTCTTCGACTGGCTCGATACCTCTGATGAATGTCGAATATCGAACAAGGAATATCGAACTCCGAAGGAGCAGGGTCAGGTTTTAACCACGGAAGACACTGAAAACACAAAAGCAGGAAGTGGAGAATCTGTTTGTGATCCTTGTACATTTTGTGGTTCAGAACTTTTGAATTTGCCGTATGTGAATGGGGGGTTGTTTCGGGATCATTACGATATTCCTGGGTTTTCGGCGAAGTCGCGGCGGATGCTGATTGAGGCGGGGTCGCTGGATTGGAAGGATATCAATCCCGATATTTTTGGATCGATGTTCCAGGCGGTGATTGATCCGGAGGAGCGTCACAATCTGGGTCAGCACTACACCAGCGTCACCAACATCATGAAAGTGATCGAGCCGCTGTTTTTGAATGAATTCAAAGAGGAGTTGGAACGGGCGAGCAATTTGACACAAAAGAACGTGCGCTCCAAAGCACTGGATGCACTGCACGACCGGATTGCCAATGTGAAGATTTTTGACCCAGCCTGTGGATCGGGAAATTTTTTGATTATCGCCTACAAAGAGCTGCGCAAGCTGGAGATGGAGCTGTTCGAAGCACAAAATGCCTTCCCTGTTTCGCGCATTACTGTTGATCAGTTTTACGGCATTGAGATTGATGACTTTGCTTGCGGCACCGCCGTCCTCGCCCTTTGGCTGTCGGAACATCAAATGAACCTCGAATACGAAAAACGGTTTAAAAAATCGATCACCTCTCTGCCGCTGAAAGATGGTGCGAATATTGTTCAGGGCAACGCCACCCGCATCGATTGGGAAGAAGTTTGTCCGAAAGATTTAAATGATGAGATTTATGTTTTAGGGAATCCGCCGTATTTGGGTTCAAGCATGCAGGATGAAGGGCAAAAGGCGGATAAAGCTCATGTTTTTAATGGAGTCAAAAACTTCAAAAATCTGGATTATATCGCCTGTTGGTTTTTTAATGGCGCTGATTATATCGCGGGAATTAATGCTAAATGCGCCTTGGTGTCTACTAATTCAATCTGTCAGGGCGAGCAGGTGGAAATGCTTTGGCCACATGTGTTTGAAAAAAGTTTGGAGATCGGTTTTGCTCATCAGTCGTTTCTTTGGTCAAACAATGCGAAGAATAAAGCCGCAGTCTACTGCGTGATTATCGGAATTCAGAGAGTGGGTGCTTCAGATAAACTGATCTACAAGAATGGAGTGTCTAGGTCTGTACGAGATATTAACGCTTATCTTGTCGAGTCTTCTTTCGCATTGCTGTTGCACAAACGCAGGAGCCCGATTTCGCAGTTGCCAGTAATGACATATGGTAGCAAAGCAACCTGCGGGAGCTCTTTAATATTGTCTGAAATCGAACGAGAAGAATTACTGAAGTCTAATCCAGATGCGGCGCAGTATATCCGGAAACTAACTGGCGGTGAGGAATTCATAAAAGGGCAAAGGCGTTGGTGTGTTTGGATTGATACTTCCGAGTACAAGAATGCGCTGAGTATTTCTGCTCTTGCTGAACGGATTGATCGGGTACAGGTCGAGCGTGCAAAAAGTAAAAAAGCGGCAACGCGTTTGTTAGCAGCAACACCGTATGCTTTTGGGGAAATCCGTTATAAGAATTCAAATTCCATTATAGTTCCGGCTACGACATCGGAGCGACGTGATTATATCCCAATGGGCTTTTTGGACTCCGACACGATTGTTACAAACTCTGCTCATGTTGTTTATGATGCTACGCCTGTTCTTTTTGGTGTTTTATCTTCAAAGGCTCATATGGTGTGGATGCGTTCTAGTTGTGGTCGTTTAAAAAGCGATTACCGCTATTCATCCGCTCTTTGCTACAACACCTTCCCGATTTCGGATTTGACGGAGGGGCAGAAGCAGACGATCACGATGCATGTGGGGAATGTATTGCAGGAGCGGGAGAATGAGTCCGGCAAGACAATGGCGCAGCTATACGATCCCGACAAGATGCCCGCTGGCCTCCGCGAAGCGCACCACAACCTCGACCTAGCCGTCGACCGCCTTTACAGAAGCAAACCCTTCACCTCCGACGAAGAACGCCTGGAGCATTTGTTTAAGCTGTATGAGGAGATGACCGCGAAAGTGAAGCTGATTTGAACCGCGAATGACAGCAAAGGACC
Organism: Pontiellaceae bacterium; assembly: GCA_029934215.1. Taxonomy (GTDB): domain Bacteria; phylum Verrucomicrobiota; class Kiritimatiellia; order Kiritimatiellales; family Tichowtungiaceae; genus Tichowtungia. The sequence continues at coordinate 3,121 of JAOZMR010000220.1, forward strand.
GCGAATGGGATTGACCACGAAAAATACTAAATACGCGAAAAGAAAGATTTTTCACAACCGCTTCGCTTGAGGGGGTCAGAGGAACAGCCGAGAAAGAGTTTGGCCGCAAAAAAAGCGCAAGGAACGCACAAAAGAAAAGAACTTCAAATGAACGTAAACAAAACAACAGAACTGGTTTTATACAAAAGTAAGGACGGTGTTATCCAGCTGAATGCCACGCTGGAGCGGGATACGATCTGGTTGTCTCTCAATCAGCTCGCAGACCTGTTTGGACGGGATAAGTCCGTAATTTCAAGGCATTTACGAAATGTCTATAAGGAAGGCGAGTTGGACCGGAAGGCAACTGTTGCAAAAAATGCAACGGTTCAAAACGAGGCCGGACGCGAGGTCGCTCGGAATATCGAATATTATAGTTTAGACGCGATTATTTCTGTCGGATACCGCGTGAATTCTAAGCGCGGTACGGATTTTCGGATCTGGGCGACCCGTGTGTTGCAACAACATATTGTGCAGGGATATACGCTCAACGAAAAGCGGCTGAAGGAGTTGAAGCAGACGCTTAAGCTGGCATCCGATATTTCAAAACGAAAAACCCTTTCCGGCGACGAAGCTTCGGTTCTTTTGCAGACCGTCTCCGAGTATGCCGGTGCGCTTGATTTGCTCGATGATTACGATCATCAGCGGGTCGCGATTGGTAAGATGTCGCGGCGAAAAGCCAAGTCAGTCAGCTACGAAGAGGCGATGCATATGGTCGAAGTTATGCGTCAGAAGTTTGGCGATTCAGCGGTGTTCGGCAGGGAAAAAGACGAGAGCCTGCATGGATCGCTCAATGCAATCATGCAGAGTTTTGGCGGGCAGGATGTTTATCCGTCCGTTGAGGAAAAGGCGGCACATCTGCTCTACTTTCTCGTGAAAAACCATAGTTTTGTCGATGGCAACAAACGCATTGCCGCCGCTGTGTTTCTCCGCTTCGCCGATAAAAATAAACTGCTCTACGATAAAGAAGGCAACAAGCGCATTGCCAACAACGCACTCGTCGCCATGACACTCATGATCGCCGAAAGTCGCCCGAAGGAAAAACAAGTCATCACCGCCATGCTCACCAACCTCATTGGGGGCAAAGGATGAGCGGAGTATTGTTAACCGCAAAAAAAAGTAGGACAGTGCTTCCAGCCTGTCGGCGGAGAGTAGAGAGATGTTGGTCACAAGAGAGCACAGAACGCACAAAAGAAAAATGGGGCTTCCAGTGGTTGGGAATTTGATTAACCGCGAAAGAACTTTTGGAACGCAAAAATGGATGAGAGCAAAATAGCTGAAAAACTGGAGTTGCATTATTTTTTCGAGGATAACTCGCATTTTATGGATGCGTTTATTCGAAATAAATGTGAAGCGGAGCTTTTAGCCATCGCAAAGGAATTGGCCGAATTGCTCGACATTCAAGTTGAACTAGATTCCGAGGCGTTGGCAGAGGGTGGATTAATTGATTTCATAAAGGTTCAGGTTAAAAAGCACCCGTTTTTGTCTTCTTTGTTTATTGGGATTTTGATCAATGTGATCTCGGATTACCTTACTTCTGATAGGGCGCTAGTGCCGCGACCCGCTAGTTTTACCCTGGTTGCGGGCGGTTTGTGATCGACT
>JAOZMR010000030.1 GCA_029934215.1 Pontiellaceae bacterium
CACCTCGTGGATCCCAATGTATAGAATAGTTTCGCGAGCTTTATTCATCGCTTCTTCAAAGGTGTCGGCATCTAAAGATTCGCGTTTATGGATGATTTTAAACATCGCTTTAACTGCCGCTAATAGCTTCTTTCCGTAAGCTTTCGTCTCGGCATCGCGAATGGTCGTAAGGTATTTCATGTCGCGGATGAGATGGGCGATGCAGAACTGCACACTGATATCCCAATCATTCATGTATTTGTGATAAGCGGAGAAGTAATCACACCCGAGGACTCCGTTGAATTCCTCGCCTAACACCTCGAGAAGGACTTGTGATCCTCTGGATTTATCGATCTTAAAGAGCACATATAACTCGGCTCTAAAAACCCAGGTCCAGAATTTCTCGCCGTTTTCCTTATGACCAGTTTCATCTACATCGAGGACTGGATTAATAATTATCCCCGAAAAATCTTACAGTTTAAAACCGCCGAAGAACTATTCATTCAGGAACTGGCAGCATGAAAAAGTCGAACCTTTCAAAAAGAGGGCATTTTGCTTTACAGTCTACCCCCATCAATGCTTAGTTCGTCTTTTTCTTGCGCTCTCTGCATTCTTTTACGGTTGATTTACTGCACTAATTTTCTTTTTTATAATCCGCATTTCAAACAGGTTATTTCTGCGTGGCGCCTCTGAGGAAAACATCCGTGATACTAAATCTTCCAATGTTCGGACATTTCATTTTGAAGTGGCGTCATTCGTAAAGCTACGGCGTGAGAGTGAGAATCTCAGGGGAACCCTTTGTAACAGCAATGGTGTGCTCAAAATGCGCAGAGAGTGATCCGTCTTTCGTGATAACCGTCCATTTATCAGCAAGCACTTGGATTTTTTTGCCGCCCATATTAACCATAGGCTCAATAGAGAGAGTCATCCCTGCTTTCAGTTTTGGTCCGCGTCTTGGTTTTCCAAAGTTTGGAATCTGTGGGTCTTCGTGTAGTTCTCGACCAATGCCGTGCCCTACAAAGTCTCGGACAACAGAAAATCCAGCCTTTTCAACGAGGGTCTGAATTGCGTAGGAGATGTCGCCCACGCGGTTCCCTTCCACGGCTTGAGCAATCCCTGCCGCAAGCGCTGCTTTGGTCACTTCGAGAAGGCGTTGTTGTTCGGCGTCAATTTTACCGGCGACAGCGGTGATCGCTGTGTCTCCGATAAATCCTCCAAACGAAACGCCAGTGTCTATGCTAACGAGGTCGCCATCTCGAATGATCCGACGCCCTGGAATCCCATGAACGACTTCTTCGTTAATAGAAATACAAACTTGTCCTGGGAAACCGTGATAGCCATAAAACGCATTGGTTGCGCCCATTTCTCGGATCATTTTCTGAGCGAGGTTTCCAAGGTCAAGTGTGGTAACGCCGGGCTTCACAGCGTCGGCAAGCGCATCGCGCACACGAGCAGTCATTTGATTAACGCGGCGCATCGCATCGAGTTCGGATTGTGTCTTAATTGGAATCATGAGCTTGAAAAAACACGTTTATACTCACCTTCTATTTCAAAAGAAGATCCCACGCATGATCAAAGAAAGATTCCAAATCTTTCGATTTTTCCTCATCGTTGCAACACACTTCCGCTTTTGTAACATCAGGAAGAGCGCCTCTTTTAAACAGCTCATGCTTTTCCTCTAGCCGATAACGCTTAGAATCACAAACAAGGAAGTGCTTTATCTGATCTTCTCCCGAATATTTGGCTAAAATATACTCCAGAACTTTCTTTCCTTGTTTTTTCTCTATCCTGGTCTCCAAAGCCCTTAAGACCCCGTTTGTAGAGCCATCTAAAGTAATGATTCTTACCGCACCAGCTCTCCCAAACTCACACGCTTTCTTTTCTAAAAGACCGTAAATTTCATTCTCACTATAAAAATCGTCTAAGCAGTTTCCTGAAAGAATTTCGATACTGTATTTCGACTCTTTTATAAATTCCGTGATGATGAATTTGGCGTATTGCGAATTAAAACTCCCAAATTTTTCACTGGAATCACTCTTTAGGAAGGAACGAACCATTTCTTCATAGTTGTTAAACTTCATATTCCTCCCGAACTTAAACCACCCTCAAAAAACAAAAATCAGTGATCTGGTTTTCACACGAAAATGGCGAGTGCCTGTTGGTCGGTGTTGTCGGCAGAACCGCCGGCATCAAGATCGTGGATAATTTCTCTTGCACGATAATATCCGATAAGAGGTGCGGTCTGTTTTGCGTAGACTTCGAGACGGTTGAGAATGGTTTCTTCGCTGTCGTCGGGGCGTTGGTAAAGCTCGCCACCATCGACGTCGCAGATGCCTTCGACTTTCGGGGGCATATTGATGACGTGATAAATCGCACCGCAGGTGCGACAGGTGCGGCGTGCGGCGAGACGACGAATAAGGATATCTCGATCAGCATCTAAATTAAATACGTGAGAGATGGTTCCACCGATTTCAGCAAAAAGAGAATGAAGACCTTCTGCCTGTTCGAGAGTGCGAGGGAAGCCGTCGAACATAAATTTGGCTTCGGCTGGCTCTTGGGCAACACGATTTTTGATGATTTTAAGGATCAGAGCATCCGAAACCAGTTCGCCCGCTTCCATACAGGTTTTGGCTTCGAGACCCACTTCACTTCCAGATTTGACGGCTGCACGCAACATGTCGCCGGTGGAAATGTGAAGATACCCTTTTTGGGTTTTCAAAAAATCTGCGAGCGTGCCTTTACCAGCACCAGGACCGCCTAAGAGAATAATGGCTTCCATGATCTACCTTCTTCCTGATTTCAATTTGCCTTTTTTCAAAAAGCCGTCGTAATGACGCATAAGCAGGTGAGATTCGATCTGACGCATGGTATCGAGCATGACTCCGACCATAATCAACAGACTCGTACCACCGAAGAATTGTGCGACAATAAACGGAACACCGAACTGCTTAGAGATAATCGTTGGAGCGAGCGCAATTATTGTTAAAAATATTGCGCCAGCCAGTGTTAAACGTGTCATTACGCGATCCAAAAACTCTGCAGTCGGTTGCCCAGGACGAACCCCAGGAATGTATCCTCCACCTTTTTTAAGATTGTCTGCAATCTCGATTGGGTTGAATTGAATCGTAACCCAGAAGTAGGAGAAGAAGAGAATAACTAAAGCAAAGACAATCATGTACGCTGGGGTTCCACTTTGCAATGCGGCCGCCCATGGTTTAAAGAAGGTGCCAGGAAGCATATTAAAAATCATCGGAGGAAAGGTGAGCATCATCGACCCAAGAATAATGGGCATCACGCCAGCTTGATTGACCTTCATAGGCATATAGGTGTGCTGTCCACCATAGACTTTCTTGCCGACCACGCGCTTTGCGTACTGCACTGGGACTTTTTGCATTGCTTGTGTAACAGCAATAGCGCCTGCGATCACAAATAGAAGCATGAGCAACATCGCAGCCAACATGAATGGAGAGTGGCGAACAATGCCGTCTACTGGCTTGAACATCTGAATCATTGCTCCAACCGCCACAGGAAGACGGCTGATAATGTTGACCGTGATGATCATCGATATCCCGTTACCGATCCCGCGTTCGGTGATCTGTTCGCCGAGCCACATCATCAATAACGTTCCGGTCGTTAATGTCATTAAAGACAGCAAGGTGAAACCGATCCCTGGAATTCGAACTATACCTTCTGGGAGAACAGCACCGTATTGAATGGTACGCACCATAGCAAACCCCTGAACAAGGCAGAGCAATACGGTAAGATAGCGAGTGTATTGGGTGATCTTTGCTCGCCCCGCTTCTCCATCTTTGCTCAATCGCGCTAGATAGGGAATGACGGGAGAGGAAAGCTGCAAAATAATCGATGCACTAATGTAGGGCATGATTCCTAGTGCACCCACCGCACAACGTTGCAGTGCTCCACCACTAAAGATGTTCAGCATGTCCATCACGCCGCCATTGCTTTGACGACTTGCGATCCATTCTGAGAGAAGCCCAAAGTCAATGCCGGCAATTGGAATATTGGCCAAAAGACGGCAAAGGAAGACGACTCCCAAAGTGAATAGGATGCGTTGCCGCAGTTCCTTGATTTTAAAACTGTTTATAAACGCAGAAAACATTGGTGCACCCCAGGTTCTTTAACTTTTTTGGTTATACAACTTCACAGGTGCCGCCAGCCGCTTCGATCTTCTTTTTAGCGGTTTCACTGAATGCAGTCACTTTAATGGAAAGTTTTTTACTGATTTCGCCGGTTCCGAGGATTTTTATTCCGTCGTTATTACCTTTAACTAATCCCAAAGCACGCAGGGTTTCTGCGGTAACCTCTGAGCCTTCATCGAATGCGTCGAGCGCACCCAAATTGACTGGAGCCAATACTTTGCGTGTAAAGTTTGTGAACCCGCGTTTGGGAATACGGCGAGCCATAGGCATCTGTCCACCTTCAAAAAGTGGACGGTGTCCAGATCCAGACCGGGACATTTGTCCCTTTTGTCCGCGTGCACTAGTTTTCCCTTTTCCGGAAGCACGTCCGCGTCCAAGGCGGATTTTCCGATGGGTTGAGCCTTCTGCTGGTTTTAGAGAATGCAAATTCATTTCGAGAACCTCTTATTTATTTTCCGCGAGCTGCAAGCGCTTCTTCACGTGTACGAAGTGTTGCGAGAGCGGCCATGGTTGCTTTGGTTACGTTCAATTTGTTGTTACTACCGAGTGATTTTGCGAGTACATCCTTAACACCCGCCAATTCAAGAATCGCACGGCACGAGCCGCCAGCGATCACACCGGTACCTTCAGATGCAGGACGCAGGAGAACCTGCGCTCCACTATATTCACCACGAGCTTCATGTGGAATGGTGGTTCCACGCATGGTTACGGTCGTCAAAGCACGCTTGGCGGTTTCGCCACCTTTACGAATGGCATCTGCCACTTCGTTGGCTTTCCCAGTTCCGTAGCCAACCTGCCCCTTGCCGTTTCCGACAACCACGAGAGCACTAAAGCTGAAACGACGTCCACCTTTAACCACTTTTGAATTTCGGTTGATATGAACCACGCGTTCTTCGAACTCGGATTTCTTTTCTTCTCTTTTTTTATCAAGTTTTCTAGCCACAGTGAGTCACTCCTCAGTTACATAAATTAAAATTCAAGGCCGGCTTCACGAGCACTATCCGCCAACGCCCGAAGACGCGAACCGAAAGAAAACCCACCGCGATCGAACGCAATACGGGATACACCCTGCGTTTTTGCGGCTTCGGCAATTTTGCTGCCGAGCATTTTGGCGGTTTCGACCGTATTGTTCTCGCCCAACGATGACGCTGAGCAGAGAGTTTTCTGCGCGTCGTCGTCGATGACTTGAACATACAAGTAGCGATTGGAGACATAGACAGCCATCCGAGGACGGTCGGCGGTTCCCTTGATTTTGTTCCGCAGACGAAGATGTCTGCGCTTCCGATAGTCTGTTTTGTTTTTCAGCTTCATGATTAAGCCACTGCCTTACCTTCTTTACGACGAATCTTTTCGCCTTTATATTTAACGCCTTTGCCTTTATACGGCTCGGCGGGCGAGAACAGGCGGATGCGTGCAGCAACCTGTCCGACAAGGGCCTTATCGTGCCCTGATATTTTTAATGCAAGACCCGCTTTATCCACGTCAACCGTGATTCCATCAGGAATTTCATATTTGATGTCATGCGAAAATCCGAGAGCCAGCACGCAGGTGGTTCCCTGCATTTGGGCTTTATAACCAACCCCGCTGATCTCCAACTCCTTGGAGTAGCCCTTTTCGACACCGATCACCATATTGTTGATGACGCTACGAATCGTTCCGTGTAATGAACGGGCTTCTTTGGTTTCGTTGTTGCGCTCGACGATCACTTGATCATCTTCCACCTTCACCGCGATGAGAGACGGGACATTCCAAGAGCTTTCGCCTTTGGCTCCCTTAACGGTGACGATGCTTCCAGCAACCTTGACCTCCACTTTGGAGGGGATTGCAATGGGTTTAATTCCTATTCTTGACATGGTTTCAACCTCAGTTTCAAAAATTACCAAATATAACAGAGAACTTCGCCGCCGACGTGAGCTTTACGAGCATCGCTGTCAGTGAGAATTCCTGTTGATGTGCTTAAGAAAGCCGTTCCGATTCCGCCCAACACACGCGGGACATCATCTGCACCTACATAGTGACGGCGGCTTGGGCGGCTGACACGACGTAACCCCTGAATGACAGGCTTATTATCTGCCATATACTTCAGAAAGAGAACGAGTGTCGCTTTGCCTTCAATGTTTTCCTTCGTGAAGTCCTTGATGTATCCCTCTTCTTTGAGGAGACGTGCAATCTCGGTCTTCATTTTGGAATGCGGGATCTGAACCTGCGGATGCTCAGCCATGTTGGCGTTGCGGATGCGGGTCAGCATATCAGAAATAGGGTCGCTCAATATCATTACTATTCACCTTTTGTTTTCTGTTCAAACGGCATACCAAGTAGGCGGAGCAGTTCGTGCGCTTCTGGATTGGTTTGGGCTGTTGTAACAATCGTTACGTCCATACCGTGAATTTTACGAACCTTGTCCGGATCGATTTCTGGAAAAATAGTCTGTTCTTTAAGTCCTAGCGAGTAGTTACCACGTCCGTCGAACGATTTCTCGGGCGTTCCCCGGAAGTCGCGAACACGCGGAAGAGCTACGTTTAGGAGACGATCTAGGAATTCGTACATCCGCGCACCGCGCAAAGTGACTTTTCCTGAAAGCGCCATGCCTTCGCGAAGCTTAAAGTTGGATACGCTACGATAGGCTTTAATCATCATTGGGCGTTGCCCGGTGATTTTTGCGAGATCTTCGAGAACCGAAGTCAGTGCGTCGCGGTCGTGCTGGGTGCCGACGCAGACGTTAATAGCAATCTTCGAAAGCTTTGGAACGAGCATGGGGTTCGCGTAGTTGAACTTCTTCTGAAGTTCCGGAACCACCTTCTCACGATATTTGGTTTTAATTGTCGGGGTCATAGTAACGCCCACTCCTCGTAAATGGTTTGGTGTTTAATTATACTGTTTTCTTTAAATTTGAGCAATGGATCAGTGCTTCTCTTTCGATCACACCGCCCTCCTGACTCTCGTTCGTTTGCCGCATGTGTTTTTTAACAATGTGTAGACCTTCCACAAGAACACGTTCGCCAAGCACTTGAAGCACTTTGCCTTTTTTGCCCTTGTCCACGCCGGTAATCGCCTCAACCGTGTCGCCTTTTTTAATACGCGCTGCCATAAAATTTCTCCTTAAAGTACTTCTGGGGCCAGTGAGACCACCTTCATGAAATTTCCATCGCGCAATTCACGGGCGACTGGACCGAAAATACGAGTCCCACGCGGATTTTCCGTGGGATCCAAAATTACGGCTGCGTTGCTGTCGAAGCGAAGAACTGACCCATCTGCCCGACGGATCGGCGCTTTCGTACGCACCACAACAGCTTCGCATACTTCACCTTTTTTAACCATGCCGTTCGGTTGCGCCTCTTTCACACATACCTTAATGACTTCGCCAACTCGGGCGTAACTACGTTTGGTTTTAAGAACCCGGATACACATCACGCTACGTGCGCCTGTATTATCCGCCACCTCTAATCTGCTCTGCACTTGAATCATTTTTTTCTGCCTTATTTCGAAAGAATTTCAACCAGACGCCAGCGTTTCAGCTTGCTGATGGGGCGCGTTTCCATAATACGTACAACGTCGCCAATTTTTGCTGTATTTTCCTCATCGTGTGCATGCACTTTTTTCTGCACTCGAATCTCCTTGCCCAGCAATGGATGCCGAACACGACGCTCGATGTTAACAGCGATGCTCTTATTACCGACCGCGCTACATACACGACCTTCACGCACTTTGCGATTTTTTCTAGAGTCCATGATTTACCCCTCGGCGGTTAGCGCCTGATTCATAATCGTTTTCATACGGGCAATAGAGCGACGCACGGCACGGATTTGCAGTGGATTTTCCACTTTCCCCGTCACCTTGTTAAGGCGAAGACTTAGCAGCTCCCTTTTCGCGTCGTCGAGTTGCTCCTGCAACTCGCTGCCCGACATTTCTTTAAGTTCTTTTGTTTTTTTCATTCGATTGCTCTTTTCTAAAATCATTAGCCGTTGCGGGTCACAAAACGAACCTTGATGGGCAATTTGAATGCCGCCAGGCGCATTGCTGTGCGTGCTTGGGCTTCGCTCACTCCGTCGAGTTCAAAAAGAATTCGTCCAGGACGTACAACGGCCACCCATCCTTCGACACCGCCCTTCCCTTTACCCATGCGAACTTCAAGCGGTTTTTTTGTATAGGGTTTATCGGGAAAAATACGGATCCAAAGCTTTCCTTTACGCTTTAGATTGCGATTGATGGCCACACGACAGGCTTCAATCTGAATATTAGTAATCCATGTGCGCTCCATCGCTTGCAGACCATATTGACCGAACGCAACCGTGGTTCCGCCCTTGGCCATCCCACTGCGGGAGCCCTTCTGGACTTTGCGATGCTTAACTCGTTTTGGCATTAAAGGCATAGTTCAAGTACTCCTGTTAAGCTTTCGCCTTTTGTTCCTTCTTACAAATCCATACTTTGATTCCGATGGCTCCTGCGACCGTGCGGGCCGTGGCTACTCCATAATCAATGTTGGCACGAAGCGTATGGAGCGGAACTTTTCCGTCCTTGTAGCTTTCTGTACGGGAGAGCTCGGCTCCACCCAAACGACCACCAGCCTGAATTTTGATGCCTTCAGCACCTGTATCCATAGCCATTTGAATGGCACGCTTCATCGCACGGCGGAACGAAACACGTCGTTCGAGTTGCATGGCGATGCTTTCAGCGACCAGTGAAGCGTCGAGATCAGGATCTCTCACTTCATCAATTTCAACATAAACTTCTTTTTTAGTCGTTGTGCTCAGTTGTGTTCGCAACTGCTCGATGTCTTCACCTTTACGACCGATCACCAAGCCTGGACGGGCTGTGCGGATGGTCACACGAACACGATTTGCGTAACGTTCAATAAAAACGTTAGAAATTGCGGCGTCGGGTAGACGTTTTTTTACAGCTTCACGGATACCTATATCCTCTTGAAGCAGGTTTGCAAACTCCTTTTTGCCGGCATACCAGCGCGAGCGCCAGTTTTTATTCAGCGCAATACGAAGTCCTATTGGATTTACTTTTTGGCCCAAAACGATTCCCTTTCTACTTACTTACAATCCGTCAAAACGACGGTAACATGCGATGTGCGTTTACGGATCGGACTCGCCGAACCACGGGCGCGGGGACGAAACCGTTTATGAGTTGGTCCGCCATCAATATGTGCGTCTTTCACAAAAAGCTGCTCTACGGAAACACCCTCATTACTCTCGGCATTTGCAATCGCCGATTTCAGGGTCTTTCCGATCTGAAGTGCAGACTTCTTGGCATTAAATTCAGTGACACGTAGTGCCTCCTTAGCTGTCAAGCCGCAGATCTCTGCTGCGACTCCACGCGCCTTCAGTGGAGACATTCTTACGTATTTTGTTGTTGCTGAAACTTCCATGTCTTTACCTAACAATTTAGCGTCCATATTTGGGTCGCAAAGGCGGGAACTATACGCCATTCATTTTCCAAATCCAGAACTTCTATCAAAAATTTTTATCGAAGTGTTTTATCCGTTGCAATTCCGTGCGTTTTAAACCCACGGGTCAGGGCGAATTCACCCAAACGGTGACCCACCATATTTTCTGAAACAAACAGCGCAACGAAAATCTTGCCGTTATGAACCGCGAAATTATGTCCGACAAACTCCGGCGCGATCATCGATGCGCGTGCCCAAGTTTTGATCGGTTGTTTTCTGCCTGAGGCAGTCATTGCTTCAACTTTTTTGAGCAACTTTGCGTCAACGTAAGGACCTTTTTTAAGTGAACGTGCCATAACTTACTTCTTTCTCCGTTCGACAATGAACTGACTGGAGGCTTTTTTCTTCGAGCGAGTGCGTTTTCCTTTTGAAAGCGTTCCCCACGGCGAGCACGGATGCCCACCACCGGATGTACGACCTTCACCACCACCCATTGGATGATCAACTGGATTCATCGCCACACCGCGAACAGTGGGACGAACACCAAGCCAGCGTTTACGACCTGCTTTACCACTCACAATGTTTTCATGATCGGAATTCCCAACCACACCAATGGTTGCAACACAGTTCGTGCGAATCCGGCGAATTTCCCCAGACGGCATCTTCAGGTTTGCAAAATCACCTTCACGACTCATTAGCTGCGCACTCGTTCCGGCGGAGCGGGCGATCTGTCCGCCGCAACCGGGTTGCAATTCGATATTGTGAATCGTGGTTCCTAGAGGAATACTGGAGAGCGGCAGAGCATTTCCAACGCTGGGTTCAGCATCGGGCCCCGACATCACCTTCATGCCGACTTCCAAATTTGCCGGAGCAATAATATAACGCTTTTCGCCATCCGCATAGAACAGCAACGCGATGTTCGCCGAACGGTTCGGATCGTATTCGATACTCGAAACTGTTGCGGGAATCCCGTTTTTATTGCGTTTAAAATCAATTACACGATAGCGGCGTTTATGACCGCCTCCTTTGTGTCGCGTCGTTAAGCGACCCGAGCTATTGCGACCGCCCGTACTTTTCTTTGGACGAAGCAACGACCGCTCTGGCGTCGTCTTCGTAATTTCTTCGAACGAAGACGTCACCATGTGGCGTCTGCTCGGTGTTGTTGGTTTATATTTTTTCAAACCCATCGTTTTCTTCTCCTCGCTAAAATAAGAGCAGAGGGTTTTACATGACCTATCTAGATTTTGCACCAACAATTTTCATTTTTTTTCAAACACAAGTTGTTCACAACGAAATTTCCCTGCGTTTTAGCACTAAAACTCGTGGATATAGGCCATCCTATTAACGCAGTTATTCCCACTTTCCATCGTGCAAAGCGGCTGTTTTTTGTGATGATCCCTCTCATTTTTGCGCCCTTGCTTCGCGAATTGCATTTATTATGGCACTCCCGACTGGCGGACAACCGGAAACAAAGGTTCTGCCCTCTTTATGTGCTCGGGTACAGTTACCAATCAACAGAGCGTTTCCCAGAAGATTTTTGTGCCCTTTGCCTATCGCAATATTGATTGGTGTGTTTTCTGGGAAGTACTGGAACATCTCTTTTCCGTATCGCTTCAAGAAGAGCAGAAGCGTGGACTGGCATGCGCTACAGGAGTGTTTATCCATAATGTTGGTGTTCGGGAATTGAATGGATAGATTCTCGGGTACGCGGTCAAACGGCGTGATCGTTTCTTTCCAATTCGAAGGATAAATGGTGATTTTTTCGAGATCGATGATTCCGAGCCCTCTTTCCGAGCCCATTCGCAGGTGCGGAACCTCTTCGGCGGTTAGTCCCATAATTTGACACGCCACAGAGTCGGCAGCGAATGGGTCGGAGCCAACGACGACCGCGTCGACGGGCTTTGGTGCTCCTGCACTCGGTCCAAGTCCTTCCATCCCGACTGTGCCGTCGATAATTGCCAAGTGGGGACGAAGAACTGTTGCCATATCGGCAATTGCGACGTTTAGGGATTTCTCCTTTTCGCTCCCTTTTGTGAGTGGAAGCATGTGTAGATCCACTTTACTTCTCCGCCAGAGACAGCCTTTCATGTTTTTTATAGAGAGCGTAGCGACGGTGTGCATATGCATCTTCATTACAGGAATCGAAACAAGAATATCGAAATCCTGTACATCCGCGCAGAGTTTGATCGTCTGAATTGCGTATCCATTCGGGACTGGAGCGATCTCTGGTTTGCGTTCATCCATGTCGATTAACGGGCACTTGCGTTCGCGTGCCATCATTGCGAGACCGCACTGCTCATATGCTTCCATTGTTTTAATGCCAACAATGGGGCTTTCGCCGATGGCAACTTCAGCGCCGGCTGCGCGGAAAGCATCGATCGCTGCCGCAACGACCTGCGAGTTTGTAACCACGCCCGAGTCTTCACTCGCGAGCCGTCCTGCATTGGGTTTGAGCAGAACGCGCTTGCCTCGCATCAAAGAGAGATCGATTTTAGACAGCGCGGCTTTCGTGTTTTCATATGGACCTTGCCCCCACCGAACCTGAACCGTTGGGTGGTCGATATCGGTTAGAAATGGGTTGGTCGCTATAGGGATCGTTTTTTTCATCCGTTGATGGTGACGCATTTTTCCAATGTTTGGAAGACTGTTTACCCATCAATATTCAACCAATCCCCATACCTACGGTAAGATTGCGGTAAACCGGCACAATTCACCTTGCGAGGCAGACCTTTTTCGAGCACACTTCGAACGATTATGAACAAAAAACTAATTGTAGATCTCGGCGAACGCTCCTACCCCATCCATATCGGCTCGGGAATTCTTGAAACAGTTGGCGATGCGTGCAAATCCGTCGGTCTCGACGGGAAATGCCTGATTGTCTCCGACGAAAATGTCGCGCCCCTTTACGCCAAGCGCGTTTTCCAAGCATTGGAAACCGCCGGTTTTTATCCGACGCTTGAAGTGCTCCCAGCGGGTGAACCGACAAAATGTCACGAGAAGCTTATTCACCTTTATAGCAAGGCGGCCGAGATCAATCTCGATCGCGGACACTTCATGATTGCGCTTGGCGGCGGGGTGATCGGCGACCTAACCGGATACGCTGCAGCTAGCTGGTTGCGTGGTGTTCGTTTTGTGCAGATGCCAACATCGCTGCTCGCAATGGTTGATAGCTCCGTAGGTGGGAAAACCGGCGTCAATATTGCAGAAGGAAAAAACCTTGTCGGAGCATTTCATCAACCCGAGCTAGTATTAATGGATCTCGAAACGCTCAAAACGCTTCCGAAACGGGAGTTCGCCGCTGGTATGGCGGAGGTTGTTAAATACGGCCCAATCTGGGATGCAGACTTCTTCCAAGGATTGGAAGAAACCGATGAAATTTTTCCAACCATTGGAAAAATCGTCGCGCGTTGTTGCGAGATCAAGGCGGAGGTCGTCCGGCAAGACGAGCGCGAAGGCGGATTGCGCGGCATCCTAAACTTTGGCCACACCCTCGCGCACGCAATCGAGAATGTCGCGGGCTATGGTGAATATTTACACGGCGAGGCAGTCGCCATCGGTCTAGTTTACGCCGCGCGGCTATCCTCTCGGCTCAAGGGTCTTTCCAGCGACGATTCGGCACGAATCGAAAAGACGCTCGCGAACCTCGGCATTCCGGTCGCGATGCCCAATCTAGCATGGAGCGATCTCCGCGTCGCGATGCAAAACGATAAAAAGACCCGCGATGGATTGGTTAAATATGTACTGATCGACCGCCTAGGTCACGCCGAGGTTGGGTGCGAAATACCGGAAGAAATTCTAGAAGAGGTTTGGCATGAAACCGCATCCCGCTGAAGATCCAGAAACCATCGAAGCCACCGAAAACTTTTTTGCGCCAAATGGCGCACTCGAACAAGCGCACGCGGGAAACGAATTCCCATTCGAAATCCGCCCCCAACAGCAGCGGATGGCCCGCGCTGTCGCAGAAGCATGCGCTAACTCAACGCACTTAGCCGTCGAAGCCGGCACTGGTGTTGGGAAAAGCTTCGCTTATATGGTTCCGCTGATCCTCTCCGCGTTAGCCCGCGGCGAGCGGGCGGTTGTCGCCACATACACAATCACGCTTCAAGAACAACTGATGGAAAAGGACGTTCCGTTTTTACGGAAAGCGCTGGGCGTGGACTTTAAAGCACGAATGGTAAAAGGGCGCTCCAACTACCTCTGCTTACGCAGACTCTCGCGAGCACGCTCAATGAGCGGCGACCTGTTCGATCCATCAAAAGAGAACGAAGTCGATCGAATCCGAGCCTGGGCAGATAAAGCCATCGATGGAAGCCGCCAAGAAATTGACCCACAGGTTAGCGGAGACGTCTGGAGCGCTGTTTGTGCCGAAAA
Source organism: Pontiellaceae bacterium (assembly GCA_029934215.1). GTDB lineage: Bacteria > Verrucomicrobiota > Kiritimatiellia > Kiritimatiellales > Tichowtungiaceae > Tichowtungia. The sequence goes on from JAOZMR010000030.1 coordinate 13,903, forward strand.
CGGGAACTGCTTAAACAAGCGATGCCCAGAATTCGACAGCTGCTTTTTCATGAAAGCCAGGGCGGGTCTTCACTCCGCGCAATTGCTGATTGTGAATCATCACCTCTTTTTTTCCGACATGGCCGTTCGTGCCGACGGCGGCGCGCTACTTCCAGACTATGGAACAGTCGTCTTTGACGAAGCCCATCAAATGGAAAACGTCGCTGCGGGGCATTTAGGAATTCGGATTTCGCGATACGCGGTGGAACACTGGCTCCGACGGCTCTACACAAAAGACAATCAAAAAGGGCTTTTCGCGGTGGCGTGCGATGGAACGGGCGCGAATATTGCGAATCGAATCTGGGAAGAAAGCGATCAGTTTTTCAAAACGATTCGCAGACGCTGCAAACTATCAGAAAATAACAGCACCGTACGTCTTCGCAAACCACCAAACATTCAAACAAACCTGTTAGAACTAATCTCCGAAATCAACGGACACCTGCTCGGAGTCATGAAAAAAACGAAAGAAGACCCCGGACTAAAAGCAGAGCTAAAATCGACTTGGATGAAAGGAGCCCACCTTTACGAATCGATCTACACCTTTCTAACACAGCGAGAAGAAGGGCACGTCTACTGGGCAAGCCTAGAAGGGCGCACACGCAAACAGACCGTCATACACTCAGCTCCCATCAATGTTGCCCCCCTTTTGTACGACATGCTATTCGAAGAAGTCCCCTGCGTAATCACCACAAGCGCCACATTAGCCGTCGGCAAAACCCTCGAATGGTTCCGAGGGCGCATCGGGGCAAGCCACTGCGACGAACTGCGAGTCGGATCGCCATTTAACTACTCCCAACAAATGCGAGTAATCCTCCCACAAGGAATCCCAGAGCCGAACGATAAACCAAACTTTGAAGCCGCCATCATTCGCGCCATTCCGCGCTTCATTAAACAGAGCGGCGGAAAAGCTTTTGTACTCTTCACAAACTCCTCCTTAATGCGCCGTGTTGCCGGCGCTGTACGCAAAACGCTTGAAACAGATGGACACGACCTATTCGTTCAAGGAACCGGTCTTCCGCCGCAAGTCATGCTAAACCGTTTCCAATCTCATGGCTCCGCAGTTCTCTTTGGGGTTGATCGTTTTTGGATGGGGGTCGACGTACGCGGCGAAGCGCTAAGCAACGTCATTATCGTTCGCCTGCCCTTCGCCGTCCCCGACCAACCATTGGTCGAAGCACGCCTCGAACAGATCAAAACAACCGGCGGCGATCCCTTCAAAGAATACTCCCTTCCTTCAGCAGTCATCAAATTCCGCCAAGGAACAGGACGGCTAATCCGCACGCAAAACGACGAAGGTCTAATCGTTATTCTCGACCCACGCGTCACCACAAAATGGTACGGTCGATACTTCCTGCGCTCCCTCCCAGAATGCACCGTTGACGCAGAACACTGATTTTTCGATTTTGCATAATACGGGTTTATGATACAACCCGACCCATGCAAACAGAACGACTATCCAAAATCATGGCGCACCGAGGACTCTGCTCACGCCGCGAAGCCGATCGCTACATCGAACGCGGCCTCGTCTTCGTCGACGGAGAAAAAATCGACCGCCTCGGCATCAAAGTATCGTCGGAAGCAAAAATCGAACTCTCGCAAGAAGGCAAACAACGTCAACAAACTCAGGTCACCATTCTTCTCAACAAACCAATTGGCTACGTTTCTGGACAACCTGAAAAAAACTACAAAGATGCGCTTGAACTCATTCGCCCAACAAACCATTGGAGCCACGACAAATCCCCAAGAAAATTTAACCACGGACAACTCAAAGGACTCGTTCCCGCCGGTCGGCTCGACATCGACTCCACCGGTCTTCTAATCCTCACTCAAGACGGACGAATCGCTAAAAAACTCATAGGCGAAACATCCAACATTCCAAAAGAATACCTCGTCCGTGTCACCGGAAAACTCTTCACCGACGGACTGACCCTTCTAAACCACGGACTCACGCTCGACGACAAAACCCTCAAGCCTGCAAACGTTAGCTGGCAGAACGACGATCAGCTTCGATTCATACTCCGCGAAGGCAAAAAGCGACAGATTCGCAGAATGTGCGAACTTGTTGGGCTCAAAGCAGTTGGACTCAAACGTGTCCGCATTGGCTGCGTCATGCTTGGCAACATCCCGCCAGGGCAATGGCGCTACCTCGGTCAAAACGAAACCTTTTAAGCTGCGCCAGGGCGTATTTCTCGAATCTGTCGGTTGACGCTTCTCAAATACTCATCAACGTTTTTTTATTTTCGGCAAGATGTCCATCGAAGGAATGAGGGCGATTTTCATCTTGTTTTTGCTATTGCTGATTTGTTAACCCGAGCTTCTGAACATAGATATGCATATCTACATGAGCGTGACCCATTTGCGCAAATAAGTTTTTCTCATTACTGGCTACAAACACCGATTTGCTTCAAGCAATCCTAACACTCTTCCTTGATAAGGAGTCGGTTTTAACGTTGTTTTAAACTCTTCTTTTTGCGGTCTTTTACCTTAACTTGTGAACGAGTAATAGCGGATAGATTTTTGATGATGTCACGAAAGCTTGATATGGGATATTTCCAATCTGCTGTACGGCGGGTGTGATCTTTTTTCTTGGCAGAGTCGGAGCGCTTAACGGGGTCGA
>JAOZMR010000031.1 GCA_029934215.1 Pontiellaceae bacterium
AAGCCGAACGATTTCCTCCACATCCCGCGAAACAAACAAGTCCGCTTTCTCCGGATTTTGGTCGAAATTGATTTCTACGCAGTTTTTAAACCGCTCTTTCGCAAACTCACGAACCAACCATGTTTTCCCAACCTGACGCGCCCCGCGAAGAATCAACGGATTTCGACCCGTGCGACTTGACCACTCCTCTAAATCAACTTGTGTTTTTCTCCGAATAAAAACCTCCTTGTTATGATTTTTTACAGGGTGAAAATATCACCTGCACGCTTTTACACAACACAAAAACAACATTCCAATCATTGGACATTTCCGTCGGAGGTGGCAACAAACAATGAATAGAGGTGGTGAAAAAAGGGGTTGACTCAAGCTGGCGCTCTGACCCTGCTCTCTTGCGCTTCTTGGGCGACTTGGCGGACATCAGTGAAGCCTATCGATTATACGCCTGATTTTCAGGCGAAGGCTTCGAATGATCAAGTTCCATCTGAACACTTAAGGGTAAAGATTAGCCTCCCTTGAGTGGAAACTTCTGGATTTGAACGTGGGTTGAGTTTACTGTTTCGCCTCTTCGATGCAACGGCATCGGATTTATCGAATTTTAGGATGCTCTGCGAAGGAGAATTTGAATGAAAAAAATGCGTTGGATGGTGTTGATTTTTTGGATCGCAGTTGGCTTGCAGGCGGCTCCGATGGAAAATATTAAACGGGCGGTTGAGCTGGATGTCCCACGCGATCAGGTGATTGCCGCGGCGCTTTACACGGTTCATAATAAGACGCTTAAGCTTAATGCGCAGCTCTTCCCTCTCAAGGATGGTGAGAGTCGCTATGTTAGCCTAGATGTGAAAAAGATTCTGGGGTGGAAAGAAATCGCCCGCGTCAAGGTTTGCGAAAACGAATACGGCAATACAATGGGCGACAAAAGCTGGACGGCTCTGTTTCGCATCGAGAACTGGGATGACACAAAGAATGTCCGCTATCGCGTGGCGCACGGTGAAAACGCCTTTTTTGAAGGTACAATCCGTAAGAACCCGATCGACAAAGAAGTCATCGTTGTTGCGGGGTTCACAGGCAACTCTATCAAGACGGGGGACGGCGGTGACATTTCCCGCCAGGATTTGGTTGAGAATGTAAAGCGCGCCAATGCCGATCTGCTTTTCTTTTCAGGCGACCAAGTCTATCACCACCGGAAGCATTATGAATATTGGATAAAATTCTGCCTCGATTTTGCGGACATCATAAAAGACCGACCGACCGTTTCTATTCCAGATGACCATGATGTCGGTCAGCCGAATCTTTGGGGGCAAAACGGCAAACAATCAACAATGCGCGGAGCAACGGATGGGGGCTATGCCATGCCTCCTGAGTATGTGATAGAGGTGGAGCGTGCGCAGACCGCCAATCTTCCAGACCCGTATGATCCGACCCAGATCGAGCGGGGCATCGGCGTCTACTACACCGACCTAAACTGGGGGCGCATCAGCTTTGGCATTCTCGAAGACCGTAAATTTAAAACCGGCCCGCGAGCTGTTCGCAATCCGGAAAAAGGTCGCGCCGACCATGTGCCTTCTGTCGATTTTGATTTGTCGTTGCTCGAAAGGGACGATCTAAAAATGCTCGGTGATCGGCAGTTGGAATTCCTCGATACCTGGGGACAGGATTGGGACGGCGCCGACTTCAAGGTCGCGCTTTCGCAAACCATCTTCTGCGGCGGTGCGCATATTCATGGCAAGGTCGGCGGACGCCTTCATGGCGATCTCGACTCCAACGGATGGCCGAGTGCAGCACGCAACAAAGCGGTCGAGGCTCTGCGGAAATCGTTTGCTTTTCACTATGCCGGCGACCAGCATTTGGCCACCGTTTTTCATCACGGTGTCGATGAGCACCGCGATTCCATATATTCTTTTTGCGTACCCTCTATCGCCAATCTGTATCTGCGTTGGTGGCGCCCCGAAGATGCCGGTGCCAATCGCAAACCTGGACAGAAGCCCATGTTTGGCGACCACCACGATGCATTCCTCAACAAAGTCACCATGCTCGCGGTCGCCAACCCGACGGAGTACCCGAACGGCGGCGACATCTTGACGACCCGGGCCGCCGGTTTCGGACTGGTTTACTTCAACAAGAAATCGCGCAAGATCACAATGGAGTGCTGGCCGCGCAACGTGGATATCACGAAAGACAAACCTTATCCCGGCTGGCCCATCACCATCGATCAAACCGACAACTACGCCCGCAACGCCGTCGCACACCTACCGACGCTCAAAATCAGCGGAGCAAAGAACCCAGTCGTCAAAGTGATTAACGAAACGAACGGCGAGTGGATTTATGCCCTTCGCATAAACGGCGACACCTTTCAGCCCAAAGTTTTCAAGAAAGGGACGTATACAGTCGAAATAAATGGGAAACGTTTCCAAGGATTGGAAGCCAAGACCCTGAACGATCCCGCTGTCTTAGATGTGAAGTTATAAAGCTTTCGAGTACTTGATGTTGCCAGCGCTATTGATTTTTGTTTTCATACGGGTAGCTTACGAGAACGTCGTTACGTATCATCATAAAAGGGGTTGGAATGCCGGCTTGATTCAATCCCTTTTTTCGAAAAAGTTTCAAGGAGAGTGGAGCGTCTTTGCGTTAAAAACCGCTCCTGTTTTTCCAAAGGTTGGAACTTTTTAGCGGGATTTTTCCAAGGTCTGGACCTGAGGTATTCCGAACGTGCTTTTTGGTATTCCAAAAAGAAGCGAACCAACGGGAGCGGCAAACTCTCCCTCGGCTGCTCCTCTGAATCCCTCAAGCGATAGCGGGTGTATAAAATCTCATTCTTGATCAAAAGCGGCGACACGGCAGGGCGGTGAAATATACCTTTCACGACCCAAGCCTTTATCGCCGCACTCCGTATTTGAGAAAAAGAGAAAGCTCTTTTCAGATGGTTAGCGCAGAGAACGAGCTTTATATTCCTTAGGTTCTTCGCAAACACGTTCTGAGGTTTTCCTGCGGCTGACCAACGGATTCCCGCTACGGTGCTGACTCGCCATAAGGTCGGCGCATATGGCATCTAAATTGTAATTAAACTTTCGGACATGGTCATCCCGAAATTTTCGAACCTATGCAACAAATGGATCATTCATTGTCTTCTCCCAAAAACTCATCCAAAAAATCGTGCGTTTCCATTTGATACCCCGCCGACACAATGTCTTTTGACGGTCGAGTTGTGAGGTAGCTAACGACACGCTTTGTTTCATAAAAAGGTAGTAGTACGGATTTGAGCATTTTTACCCGATGCAGATGCATCGAAGTGCCAAGAACCATGAACCCAACCCACGTCCAAAGCCAGAAGTTTTTTTGTGAGCCTTGCGCTCTCTCGTGGCGAATAAATTTCACAGGATTCGGATATTTTCACAGAAAGTGGATTCATCCAATTTGCGAGGCGAAACTCAAAAAAGGACGTTTTGTGTGCGAATTGAGGCTTCAGTCGAATTGAAAAATTTGATCTACCCCCGTGTAATGCAGCGCCTCCACCCGATCACTCAACGAATGCGAATCCCCATTATAAACCAAATACGATCGATCGACCGCTTGCGCAATATTCTTAAAACGGCGAAGTCCTTTTAAATGCGAGGACGAAAAGGTCGAAGCAGATTTAATCTCAATAGCATCAAGCACACGTCCACGCTGAGCCACCACATCCACCTCATTCCCGTTAGTATCTCGGAAATAGTACAAATCGGACAACAGGCCTCTATTGTAACGACTCTTTAAACACTCAATTACAACAAGATTTTCAAAAATAGAACCAACTAAAGGATCGCGACTAATCTGATCCGGTTTCCGTATTCCAAGCAAAAAGCACAACAACCCGACCTCTGTAAAATAATATTTGGGAGCCTTAATCACTCGCTTCCCGAAGTTTTCGAAATAAGCTGGCAACTTAAATAAAACAAACGAAGCCTCCAGAACGGACAGCCAGTTTTGAATCGTTTTGGAATCAACACCAACGTCATTCGCCAACGAACCGTAATCCACCAACTGCCCCGTTCGTCCAGCCATCAGCTTGATAAGCTTCTCAAACAATGCCGCATTTTTCAGGTTAATGAGGAGACGCACATCGCGCTCCACATACGTTTGGTAGTAATTTGAATACGCAGTTGACGGACGCAAAGAGCGCACATAAACACGCGGCAAAAAACCACGAAAAACCGTTTCCTCAAACGAACCCACATCAAACCCCGCATCCGTCAGCTCGGAAATTGAAAGAGGCAGGAGATTCAGAATAGCCGTTCGCCCCGCCAACGACTGTGAAACCGCTTCACGAACCCGCAACTGATGCGATCCTGTGAGAATAAAGCGACCACACCGCTCCTCTTCATCCACAATCCCTTGGATATAACTCAACAACTCGGGAACACGTTGGATTTCATCCAAAATCACCGCGTCAGGAAATTGAGCCAAATACGCCCTTGGATCCGTCGCCGCCTTCTCACGAACATCTGGAGTTTCTAAATTTGAATAAGCCGCATCAGGAAAAACCTTTCGCGCAAGCGTTGTTTTCCCAGCCTGTCGCGGCCCAAGAATCGTAACCACTGGGTACTCCTGAACCAAAATCCGCAACTCCACCTCTATCTCTCGTTTAATCATTTCAGAATTGTATCGCATGCAATAAAGGACTTCAACTCCGTTATGACATAAACGTGCTCGTTTCCCTGTCTAAACCTTTTGCATTCTTTCGCGGTTGAAATTCTTCCAATGTTCGGAAGTTTTCTACGGAGCTGTTGGCGCCGACGTCCACGAAGCATTCAGCTTTTTGAAACGACGAAACCTAAAAAGGCTGCAATCTTTACAATTCCACCCGTATCTCGGCTTCGCCGCCGGAGCTCTGATTCGGATAGCGAAAGAAACGATCCCATAGAAGGAGGATGATCAGGATCAGACCCGCAACCGAAAGCGTGGTCTTGAAGAATTTTTTATTGAATTCTGGCTTCCGCATTAAATGTTTAAATCGGCGAAACCCTGAATTTCTTTTTCGGCGGCGATTTGTTTTTGAGACATCCTTACTTGTCGCTTCATCGAAGGTCTCCCTAGATCGTGAGCGTCGTCGGGATGATGGTTTTTTCTTTGGAGCAGCCTGTGCTACCTCTTTTGTTTTATAAATATCTGACGGTTCCATGTTTTATTCCTTCACTATTTGCTTAGCGAAAACGGGCTTCCTATCTTCTGCGATAACGGGTTCTCGTTCGAGAAGGAGACGTCGTTTAAACTACTCATCACACCAACGATGACAAGCCCACCAGCAACAATCAGCAAAACGGTCAAGCAAATCGTGGTAAGCGATGCTTTCTTTTTTGAATGGTTTCGATGGCGATGGTTATGAGTGGGGGACGGTGCCTTTTCGCCATACACTTCCCGCCGATACGCAGTGCGTCGGCGTGATGATGGCGGGGAGGCCTGTGGGTTTTCTTTCAGTGTACTCTCGTAGATGGATGTTGACATGCAGAAAAGTTATACCATTCCGAGCGTTCAAACAATTACAAAACTGAGGCAAAAGATGCGGCAGCCAGAATCAGATGCTCACGACTCAGAGAAATGGCCTCGTCCAAACTCATACCTTGTGGGTTCAGTTTGTACACCGTGTCGATCCCAGCGGAACGCCACTCCGGATCAGTCAGCAAAACCGTTCCAGCAAAAACACCTGTTTTCACGCCGGTCTCTGCGGCTAGGCGTGCAACACCATCAACCACTTTGCCCTGAACCGATTGCGAATCAAACTTGCCTTCCCCCGTCAGCACCCAATCCGCACCGATTAGCGCCGTCGCCAATCCGCTAACGTCCATCACCGTGTCGACTCCAGGGACGAGCTTGCCATTCATAAAGGCTACAGCACCGAAGGCGAGACCGCCTGCCGCGCCGGCTCCGACGACATCTCGAATATCTCTTCCCAAATAGTGGAGCACACGCTCTGAAAGTTTCCAGAGTTCGGAATCAAGTGCTTCAACCATTTCGGGGGTCGCACCCTTTTGGGGTCCATAAACCGCCAGAGGCACCATTCGGTCCGCAGAGCGGATTAGTGACATCGCACAACACATCGATTTCTGGGAGGTCTAAATTTTCGGGTGAGCTGATTTTTCCAGATATTGGAACGTCCCACCCGAGCGCTTCAGCTGCTCCAACGCCGCCATCGTTGGTCGCGCTACCGCCAACGGTCAGCAGAACCTTCTTCGCTCCCTTTTCGACAGCCGCTTTGATCAATTCGCCTGTTCCAAATGTCATGGCATTCATGGGGTCTCGCTCTTCGGGTTTCAGTAACGGAAGACCGCTTGCAATCGCCATCTCGACCACGGCGGTTTTCGACTCGGGAAACCACGCAAAACCTGCGTCCACGCTCATGGAAAACAACGGACCCGTCATCGTCAGCGGAATCCACTCACCACCAAGCGCAGACATCAACGCATCGGCGGTACCTTCGCCGCCATCGGCCATTGGAATCGATACGATCTCGACATCCGAGCGGACCGATCAACCCCCCCTCTTCAACGGCATCGCATACCTCACGCGCCGAAAGGCTTCCTTTAAATGAATCTAAAGCTAATACTATTTTCACTGGATCTCCTTCACCATTTTGCTAAGTACACCACGACGCCCCTCGACAACGCCCCGAGCCGCATCACCGAGCTTCTCACGAGCGACTGGATCGATCAAAAGTGTTTCAATCGTTTTTTCCAATGCTTGGACGTTCTGCACCTGCAACAGAGCACGATTCATAAGAAAATCGTTCATCACGCCTGGAAAATTTTCCATGTTAGGACCCACGACGATTGCTCTTCCGAACAGAGCTGGCTCGATTGGATTCTGTCCGCCGTGTTCACAAAGGCTTTTCCCAACAAAAACGACATCAGAAGCGGCGTAGAAACCCATCAGCTCGTTCGTTGTATCGACCAATAGCACGTCGGATGAAGACGTCGTGAGCTGGCTACGCAACGCACAGGTGAGCCCTTGAACCTCCACCGCCGTTTTCACCTCGTCTCGGCGCTCGGCGTGACGTGGAACAAGCACAAGAAACAGACTGGGAATCCTCTTCTTCAAGGATGTATAAACTTGGCAAAGCGCCTCCTCTTCGCCCGACCAGGTCGACCCGCCCAAAAGAATTTTTCGATCCGCAGAAACGCCCAAGCCCCGCAACACATTTTGAGCGGATACGGCGATGTTTGGCGCGGGCGGCGGCAGATCATACTTCGCCGTACCAAGCGTATGTACCGATTCAGGGCGTGCCCCCATTGCGATCATTCGCGTGGCATCTTGGCAGCTTTGAACACAAATAGGGTCAATTAATTCAAGCAAACGACGGGTAAGACAGCGGAATCTCATATATCCGCGAAACGACGAATCCGAAATTCGTCCATTGATAAGCGAGACAGGAACGCCGCGTTTATAAGCCTGCCGCACCAGATTTGGCCAGAATTCACACTCGACCAAAATCAATTTTTGAGGATCGATCGCATCAAACGCACGTCCCATAACCCACGGCAGATCAATTGGGAAATAGATCAGCACATCACGGCGATCGAGCTGTTTCGAACCGATCACATGCGCGGTCGAGGTATTTGTACTCAATACAAAACGCGCCGTCGGGTTCTCGTTTCGATATGCCTCGATAAACCGAAGCGCAATATGAATTTCACCAACACTCACCGCGTGAATCCACACACTCCGAGCCTCACCCAGTCGAACCAACGTCTTGCGCCCATATATCCCGATGCGTTGCTCAAAATGCTTTTTATAACCACCGCGTCGCGCCATACGCGAAAGAAACTTCGGCAAAAGAAGCAAAAAGAGAACAGGAAAAAGCAAATTGTACAGGAACCAAACCATTATAGAATCAAGCGTAAAAGTTGAGATATACAACTGAGGGTTTCAGTCAGATGAAAACGAAGTCTCATAATATCCACACTCCCTCACCGTTTTACCAGTTCAATCGCCAAGGATTCCCATTCTCAACCTGAACCGTTGTGAAAACTCGGAGTTACTTCCCAATGCAGAAACGAGAAAAGATGTTGTCCAGCAGTTCGTTGTGATAGATGCGACCTGTCATTTGCCCGAGATGTTCAAGCGCAGAGCGAAGGTGTTCGGATGCAAAGGCAATGGTTTCGTCTTCTTTCCCACTCAGTTTCTCGCAAGCTGAGGTGAGCTCGTTGCGGGCTGCGGCGAGTAAGTCGCGGTGCCGTTCTGATATGACGGCATGGACCGGTGCGCTGGATACGCAACCTAGTTTTTTGGAGATCGTGGCGCGAAGCTCCGAAACGCTTTCATCCGAGACGAGGGAGGTTTCCAATGGTTGGATGTTTGGCGTGTTGAATTTGAATGTCGAATCTCGGCAGTCGATTTTGTTAAGCAGAACGAGGGTTCGAGATGAGTCGAGTTTTTCGAGATGTTCGGCGTCTTTCGCGGAGGTTGGCACAGAGGTGTCGATTAGGTATAGAACGATGTCGGCGGATTCGGAGTGGACTCGGGCTCGGCGAATTCCTTCGCGTTCGATCTCGCATTCTGCGTCGCGTAGACCCGCGGTGTCGAGAACCCGAAGCGGAATGCCGTTGAGAACGAGCCCGTCTTCGATGATGTCGCGCGTGGTTCCGGCGATGCCTGTGACGATGGCCCGGTCTGCACCGAGCAATGCATTGAAGAGTGTCGATTTGCCAGCGTTTGGCTGTCCCATAATGACAATTCGTGCGCCGTCGCGCAAGAGCCGACCTTCGTCCCAAGTTGCAAGGAGATGTTCCAAGGTTTGGAGGCTTTTGTTTAGTTGGGTTCCAATGGTTGGAAAAACATCGTCGGGTAGTTCGTCTTCGACGAAGTCGAGCGTTGTTTCGAGGTCTGCAGCGGTTTCGATTAGGCGGTCGGAGAGCGCATTGATCTGCTTGCTCAAGCTTCCTTCGAGCTGTTCGAGTGCGGCTTGTGCGGCGCGGTCGCTTCGTGCGTGAATAAGGTCGGCGACGGCTTCTGCTTGTACGAGATCCATTTTCCCGTTAAGGAAAGCGCGTTTGGTGAATTCGCCAGGTTCTGCCATCCGTGCACCCGCTTCGAGTGCGCAACGCAGGATGTTTTTGAGAACCACCGAGCCGCCGTGACCTTGGATCTCGATGGTGTTTTCGCCGGTGTATGAGTGCGGTGCGCGGAAAATCAAACAAAGCGCGTCGTCGATTTCTTTGCCGTCGGCGTCGATCACACGTCCGTGTAGAAATGTTCCTCCCTTGGCTGCGGATGGTTTTTCCGAACCTTGGAAAATTTGATCCGCGATATTCCAAACCTTGGAACCGCTGATGCGGATAATCCCGACCCCGCCTTCTCCGGGCGGCGTAGCCACTGCGGCGATTGTGTTCACGGAATCACCCAAAACAGTATATGGTTGCAGGCAAGCGCGATTAACGCTGCGAGAACGTCGTCAATGGTGATTCCAAATCCCCCTTGGATTTTCTCGAGTTGCTTGATCGGCGGGGGTTTTGTGATATCGAATATCCGATGAAAGACGAATCCGCTGAGCAATGCCCATGGATTGGTTAGCCCGATGACGACAATCGGGAGTGTTAAATATTCGTCCGCGACAATACAACCTGGGTCTTTTCCTCCGATAATTTTTTCAGCAGCCCCGCAAATGGGGATCGAAATGATCGTGAGAAGTAGACAGATTGCCACTTGCCACCAAACAGATGAAAGGTTCATGATTCCCCATGCAATGGGAATTCCCCAAAGAGTTCCGACGGTTCCTGGCATGATTGGACTCAACCCGAGTCCGGCGCCTGTGGCTAAAAATGTGATTGTTCTGTTTTTCATATATCTCCTTCTAAATCTTTATACGCCCATTCTCCGCGCCTCGGCAAGCATGCTTATGAGTGCAATGCACGCGGTGTCCGTGCGCAAAATGCGTGAGCCCATCCCGATTATCTCAAAATGATGCGCTCTAAACAGATCCAATTCGCTCGGCATCCACCCGCCCTCGGGTCCGATCCCCAATAAAATACGGCTTGTTGATTCCGCGTCGTCTTCCAAGGTTTGGAATATCGTTCTTGTGCCAGATGGGTCGGCTAGGCGTTTTCTTCCAACCATTGGAAAGGGTTCGTTTTCGAGAAATTGTTTTAGGTTTTTGACAACAACAACTTCAGGAAGGAGCGTGTCGCGTGCTTGTTGGAGGCCTTCAACGAGGCGTGCGTTGTAGAAGTCTGGTTTCAAAATGTGCGTATCGAAATAGCAGCGTTCCACTTTTTCGGCGTTGGTGATGAAGATGCGCCCCACTCCGAGTGCGGCGAACTGCGCCCAAAGCCGCTTGAGTACTTTGGGGCGCGGCATAGCGAGTAGGATATCGATCGATGGACGCGGCGGTGGTTCCGCCTCGAAGCTGCAGGTTAACACTACTTTTTCTGGAGAAACGACGTCAACGGCGCCTGTTCCAAGCGGGCCATTAAGAAGCCCGATGCGGAGTTTTTTTCCTGGCTTTGCTCGCAAAATATTCCGGATATGTTTTGCGCGAACGTCGCTGATATGTGCACGCCCGTCTGCAGTTAGCTCGTCTGGATGAATGAGAATTAAATTCATAAATGAAATTTATATCATAATCGGCTTGATTTCCAGAGCCGCGTTTTATAGGTTCTCGATCTTCTTAATTGGACGGCGGAGTAGCTCAGTTGGTTAGAGCACGGGAATCATAATCCTGGTGTCGGGGGTTCAAATCCCTCCTCCGCTACCACTCTCCCTTTTTACGCACGAATCAACGCAAGGATTTCGTCTCGTCTTTCTTCCATCTGCTCTGGCGTTTTGGCTTCAAGATTCAGGCGCACAAGCGGCTCGGTGTTCGATGAGCGGACGTTGAACCACCAGTCGGAGTACTCATAGGAATTACCGTCGAGCTGGAAGATTCTTGCGTCGGCAAATTTCTCGTTGAGACGCACGAAAACCGCTTCAACATCTGCAACCTCGGAATTGATTTCGCCCGATGCAAAGTAGCGGCGAATCGGCTTCACAAGCTCAGAGAGCGGTTTGCCGGTCTCGCTTAGAAGATTCGCCACATAAATGGCGGCTAGCGCGGAACTTTCGGTGTAGTAATTGTCTCTGAAGTAGTAGTGACCGGAGAGTTCGCCTGCAAAAACAGCATCGGCTTCGCGCATCTGCGCCTTGATGAAGGCGTGACCCACGCGGCTCATCATCGCCGTTCCGCCGTTCTCTTCAATCACTTCCTTCACAGCCCAGCTGCTTCGAAGATCATAAAAAACCGATGCTCCGGGGACTTTTTCAAGAAGCGATTTCGCAATCAGTGCCGTAATAATATCCATGGAAACATTATCTCCGTTTTCATCGAGGAATCCCGCCCGATCGGCGTCGCCGTCGAAGGCGATTCCGAAAGCGTGGTCACCCTCTTTGAGTTTGGCTGAAATTGCATCGAGCGTTTCAAGAGCAAGCGGATTGGCTTCATGGTTCGGGAAGGTTCCGTCGAGCTCATCATACATCGGAGTGATGTTTAACATCGCATCAGTGAAAACACCGGCCTCGAGAATGCCCATGCCGTTTGCGTAGTCGATTAGCACATCGATCGGCTTCCCGATTTTAGCGAAGGAACGAATATGTTCGAAGTATTCTGGCTTAATGTCGTACTCCGAAATGGAACCGGGCGTTGCTGTCGGTTCGTCGAAATCTTCTTCGTTCACAATACGTTCGATATCGGCGATGCCGGTTGCTCCGGAAATAGGAATCGCCAATTCACGACAGATCTTCATGCCGTTCCACTCGCCTGGATTGTGCGAAGCAGTGATGATGACGGAGCCGTCCGCGCCAAGCTTTCCGTTCGCGTAGTAAGACATTGGGGTGGAAGCCAAACCGATGTTGAGCACATCGACCCCTTGCATGGTTAGGCCCCTCGCCATCGCCTCAAAAACGGGAATCGAGTGCGGACGCATATCGTGACCGATCACAAACGTCTTTGGCTTCAAAAAAGTGGCGACAGCACGCCCTATTTTAAAAGCGATTTCATCCGTTAGTTCTGTTCCGTAGATTCCTCGAATATCGTATGCTTTAAAAATTCCTGCCATTGTTCTCTCCTGTTTTTGACGTTAAAATGAAATGTATACCACGAACGGCAAGGACGTCCCATGGATAAAACAGAAAAACTTCTATTTGCATAAAATGCAGTAATAGATGGATTTCGCTTGGCGCGCATTCGGCGTTTCAACCTAAAAAAGCAGGGCGAATTTCCGCGATTGAGAATTGAAATGAAAAAAAAATCAAATTCGAGCTTGTGGAAGATGAGCTGGTGAGTAAGATTCCTGCCTTTGAAATGAATGAGCGAGAGATTATTTTACTAGACGCCCGATTGGACTCGGTGATAGAACCTCACGCTTTCCGTGCGGTGCTAGGCAATGGACACAAGTTTACTGCTTTTATCGCAATGCGGGACCGAGGAAAAGTTTTCTCGGCAATCGGTGAAAATGTAAAGGTTGAAATGTCGCCCGCGAACATGAGTACGGGACGAATAATATTTTAGGTGAATTTATGAAGGTTAAAGCTTCGGTAAAAAAAATCAGCGCTGACGACAAAATTGTTCGTCGTAAAGGGCGTGTTTATATCATTAATAAAAACAAACCCCGTCATAAACAACGTCAGGGCTAAAGGAGCAGTTTTAATATGCCACGTCTATTAGGTATTGATATCCCAGGTCGGAAGCGTCTAGAGTACGCTTTGACCTACATGTACGGTCTCGGTCTCACCAAATCACGTGAAGTGATTGGTAAAGCTGGTCTTGACCCCGCGATGAAAGCGAACGACTTAACCGATGAACAGGTGACTGGTATCACAAAGGTACTTCGTGAGGAATATGTGATTGAAGGAGACTTGCGTCGTCAGGTCACCCAGAATATCCGCCGATTAATTTCGATTAATTCGTATCGTGGCTCACGGCATCGCCGAGGTCTTCCCGTTCGTGGACAGCGGACAAAAACAAACGCTCGTACTCGCAAGGGCCCCGTTCGTACGGTCGGTGCAGTTCGTGGTAAAGAAGCTCGTTCAGCTGCTAAAGTTGCAACGCGATAATTTTAAATTGAGGAATTGAATTCATGGTTGAAGAAACAAAACCTGTAGACGCGTCCGTCGAAGCTGAGGCGAAGGTCAACGAAACCGCTGTTGAGGCGCCCGTCGCTGAAGAGAAGCCGGTTGCGGTTTCCACCGCCGATAAAACGACCGACGAAAAACCGGAAAACAAAAAAGAAGACAAGCGTCCGTCGCGTCAAAAAGACATCTTCGCGGTAATTGAGGGCGATAAGGAAGAAGTCGCCAAACCAAAACGCCGAGTAAAGGGTGCAAAAAACGTTCCATACGGAATCGCATTCATTAAAACCAGTTTTAACAACACAATCGTTTCCTTAACCGACATGCGCGGACAAGTCGTTTCGTGGAGCAGTGCTGGGCGTTGCGGATTTAAAGGTTCTCGCAAAAGCACCGCATTTGCCGCAACAACCGTTGCACAAGAAGCGGCACGAGGTGCAATTTCTCACGGAATGAACGAAGTTGAAATTCGGGTTCAAGGTCCTGGCGCTGGGCGCGAATCAGCCGTACGTGCGATTCAGTCCGCAGGACTTCGCGTCTCCGCCATCAAGGATACTACACCCATTCCTCACAACGGATGTCGCCCTAAAAAGCAACGCCGAGTATAACAGAATCTCAATACACACCATACGAGTCGGTTAATGACCGATTCTGGGAGAAAAAAGATGCCAATTAGATTAGGTCGTTTCGAAATGCCTAAACGGGTCGTCAAAGACGAAGCCGTTTCAACCGACACATACGGGAAATTCATTGCAGAGCCTTTCGAGGCCGGCTATGGACGCACCATCGGAAACTCCATGCGCCGCGTACTCCTTTCATCGCTCGAAGGCACAGCAATCTCTTCGATCAAAATCAAGGGTGCACCGCACGAATTTTGTAGCCTG
Source organism: Pontiellaceae bacterium (assembly GCA_029934215.1). Classification (GTDB taxonomy): domain Bacteria; phylum Verrucomicrobiota; class Kiritimatiellia; order Kiritimatiellales; family Tichowtungiaceae; genus Tichowtungia. Next base: position 13,950 of record JAOZMR010000031.1, read on the forward strand.
CCTGGCGTTTTGGAAGATGTCACGGATATCGTGCTTAACCTCAAAAAGGTTTTGCTCAAATCCTATTCCAGAGAACCACAACAATTAACAATTAACGTGCAAGGCCCCGGCGAAGTCACCGCGAGTGACATCAAAGGTGCTGACGGCATCGTCGAAGTCCTTAACCCAGACCACCACATTGCAACACTCGATACAGACGGATCCTTCGAGGTCGAACTCGAAACCCGCGTCGGACGAGGTTACTGCCCTGCAGAAGGAAACAAAAATGATGAAGAAGAAATCGGCGTGATTGCCATTGATACACTCTTCTCACCCGTTTCCCGTGTGAAATACGAAGTCGAAAACTGCCGTGTTGGGCGACGGACGGACTACGACCAGCTCGTTATTGAAATTTGGACGGACGGACGAGTGACGCCGGATGATGCATTAACGATGTCTGCCGCAATCCTGCGACATCACCTTGACATTTTCGTTAGCTATGACAAAGATATCATCGAGTTCGAAGCAAACGAAAAGCAAGTTGACGTCGAAAAAGAAGAACTCCGCAAGAAGCTCAATATCAGCGTAAACGAAATTGAACTGAGCGTCCGTGCGGCGAACTGCCTAAACAATGCGAACATTATAACCGTTGGCGAACTGGCGCAGAAGACCGAAACAGAAATGCTCAAGTATCGGAATTTTGGTAAAAAATCCTTGAACGAAATCAAACAAAAGATTATCGATATGGGACTGTCGTTAGGCATGACATTTGATGCCGATCTGCTCCATCCACTAGCCATTGAAGACGAATATAATTTATAGAAGAAGAGGTTCATCATGAGACACCGCGTAAGCAAAATCAAACTGGGTCGACGGGGCGCACATCGCGACTCCATGCTATCCAATCAAGTATGCAGCTTAATAAAAGAACGCCGCATCAAAACCACATTATCGAAAGCAAAAGTGACACGTTCTCTCGCTGAGAAAATGGTTACACTCGGCAAAAAAGGAACGCTTGCGGCACGTCGCCAAGCCATCTCCAAACTGAAAAGTCCCGATCATGTGAAAGAACTATTCGAAGAAATCGCACCGAGTTTCGCAGACCGCTCCGGCGGATACACACGAATCACCAAACTCGGACAGCGAATGAGCGATGCATCTGAAATGGCGATTCTTGAGTGGGTAGAAGCTGAGGCGACTGTCTAAAAGGAACACCGCACGACAAAAAAACCTCTTAAGCTACTTTGCTTCAGGGGTTTTTTTTGCATTTGAGATCACAAATTTTGTATGAAAATTTAGAAAAATGGAGTTTAATTATGAGTCGTAGCGCATTTATCACTGATATTATTGAAAAAGCAAAAGCAAATCAGCGAACTATCGTCCTTCCGGAAGGAACCGACGAACGCATCATTGAAGCCGCAAAAACAATTGCGGTCGAAGGGATCGCCAAGGTTGTGATTCTTGGAGACGACGCGGTCGCAGAACAAGCGGGAAAGGGCGTCACCGTCATCAACCCAAAAACATCAGAAAAACTCGATACCTATGCCGCAGCCTTTTATGAACTACGCAAGCACAAAGGGCTCACACTAGAGAAAGCAAAAGAAACACTCCAAAACGAAGTAAATTACTTCGGAATGATGATGGTACAGACCGGCGATGCCGACGGTCTCGTTTCCGGCGCGGCTCATTCCACCGCCGATACAGTTCGCCCAGCGCTTCAGATCATCAAAGGCTCATTTGTTTCCAGCGTCTTCTTCATGTGCGTGCAGGACAGCACATACGTATTCTCCGACTGCGCACTCGTTGAAAACCCCGACGCCGATCAGCTTGCGCAGATCGCGGTAAGCAGCAGCTTAACCGCGCTTTCTTTTGGGATTCCTGCCAACACAGCGCTCCTCTCCTATTCCACAAAAGGCTCGGCTTCCAGCCCGTTGGTCAAAAAAGTGATCGATGCGACCACCAAGGCAAAGGAGATGCTCGCCACCGATCACCCCGACGCGCCGATTCGCATTGACGGCGAGCTTCAGCTTGACGCAGCCATTATCCCGAAAGTCGCCGCAAGCAAAGCCCCAGAAAGCGACCTCAAAGGTACGGCACGCGTCATCATTTTTCCAGACCTAAACGCCGGAAACATTGGATACAAACTCGTTCAGCGTCTAGGCGGTGCCGAGGCATACGGGCCAATGCTTCAGGGGTTGAACAAACCCGTAAATGATTTGTCGCGCGGATGTAGTGCAGAAGACATTATCGGTCTCACAGCAATAACCGCCGTGCAAGTTCCATAATGTCACCAATCACTCTGGTTTATTTTAGTCCCATTCGTGTAGATTCGGTTAAGCCAGCAATGCTGGATGTTCTATTCAATTGAGGGTCTTCCGCAGAATCTGTGGGTAAAAATTAGCACACTGAGCATTTTTTCTCCATTATGTTGTTCTCTAAAACGACAAAAAGGAGTGCTCAGTGCGATTCGAAACCCTACTCAATAAATGTCTTCCTCTCACATCTTTTGTGTATAGCAAAGTCCGGCTAGCAGCCTGTCGGAGTTTAAAAAGCGATCTGGGATTTGAATAAACCTTTTGATTAGGACTCGTTTTTGTGCGAAACTTCTTCTTTCGT
>JAOZMR010000032.1 GCA_029934215.1 Pontiellaceae bacterium
ACGAGCGCTTCCAGCCTCGTTCTTTGGGTGAATTGGGTCTGGAACCGTTCATGTGTGGAAGATTTTTAGCCACAAGAGAAAGGCATTGCCGATTGAAAATTGCCGATTGCCAATTGAAAGAAAAGGGTTCCAACCATCGGAAACGAGCTGGATCAGGTTTTCACAGAACGATGATAAAGATTGTCCCCAGCGAATGAATGAAATTTACGAATGAACAGCCCTTCAGATAGTCCCATCATTCTGCAAAAACTCTATCCATCTCCCGCAACGGAGCTGGGGCTATTTTTGCAGAATGATTGACGGCAGCCCCGAGGTATTCCGAACGTGTTTTTTGTACTCCCAAAAAGAAGCGACCCAAAGGGAGCGGCAATGATGGGACGGTTTTTGGAGCGGACAGGAGCGAGTTTGCCCAGCGCTGAAAGCGAAGCGACACATAATTTTTGTATTCAAAAATAGTGACGGAGGAACGGTTCGTCCACTAATCTACACGAATGGAGCCGGAGAAGAAAGGTTCCCACGGATGGTAAAACGTCCCACGGATTTGGGTCAGAGCCGCCATCTGGATCCGTGGGGCGTTTTACCATCCGTGGGAAAGCTCTCCAGCCCTCATGCAACCCGCCCATTTTCAAAGCTTTTCTGGTTCAATTCTGATCTACTTTAGTCCCATTCGTGAGTTCGGCCCTCCTGGATGGTTTAGTTGTCCATTTTTGTTTTCAACATCGCAATGACAGCTGGCGGGTTAGCTTTGCCTCGACTGGCTTTCATTACCGACCCCATCAGTGCGTTGATGGATGCGCCGTTGCCGGATTTGTAGTCTTCTACCGCTTTGGGGTTTCCTGCGATCGCTTCGTCTGCCCAGGTTTCGAGCGCGGAGTCGTCGTTGACTTGCGCCATTCCTTTTTCTTCGATTATTGCTTTCGGATCGCCGCCCTTAGTGAAAAGAATTTCGATCAGGTCGTTTGCTGCGCTGGAGCTGATCGCTCCGCCAGCTAGTGTTGCGACTTTTGCGAGTGCGCCTGGGGTTAATTTCGAGTCGATGAGAGCTGTGCCAGTTTCTGAAATCAAATTGGCTACTTTGCCCATCATGTAGTTGGAGACTAGTTTGTAGCTGTCGGTGTTTTTGCAGGTTTCGTCGAAAAAGTCGGAGATAGATTTTTCAGCGGTGAGGAGTTTCGCGTCGTATTCTGGGAGGCCTAGTTCGCTGACATACCGTTCACGGCGCTGGGTCGGTAGTTCGGGCAATTCCGATTTCCATTGTGCAATTTGTTCAGCAGAAACTTCAACTGGCATGAGATCTGGTTCGGGGAAATAGCGGTAGTCGTGCGCGTTTTCTTTCGTGCGTTGTGTGAAGGTTTCGCCGCGATCTGGATCGTAGCCGCGTGTTTCTTGTACGACTTCGCCGCCGCTTTCAAGCAGGCTGATCTGTCGGCTTACTTCGTAGTTGATTGCTTCGACGATGAAGCTGGGGGAGTTCATGTTTTTGATCTCAACTTTTTCACCGAGCTTACTTTGTCCGACTGGACGGACGCTGATGTTGACGTCGGAGCGCATGTGCCCTTTTTCCATGTCGCAGTCGGAGATTCCGCCGTATTCCATGATCTGCTTGACTGTATGAATGTAGGCGAAGGCATCGTCGGCGGAGTGCATGCATGGATTGGAAACAATCTCCATTAGTGCGGTGCCGGCGCGGTTATAGTCGATCAGGCTGGCACCCGATACATGCGTATTTTTCGCTGCGTTTTCTTCCTGATGAATCCGTTCGAGCGTAAAGATTTTATGTTCTCCGTTCACGTCGACCGGAACCTGTCCGCCGATACAGATGGGTTCATCTGCTTGAGTGATCTGATAGTTCTTCGCCATATCGGGATAGAAATAATTTTTGCGATCCCACGTGGAGTGCGGATTGATTTCGCACCCGAGTAAAAGCCCCGCTTTACAAATCAGTTCGATGGCCTTGGAATTCATCACCGGCATCGCGCCTGGGTAGCCGAGACAAACTGGGCACACATTCGTGTTCGGCTCTGCGCCGTATTCATGTTTGCAACCGCAGAACATCTTCGTCTGCGTCTTCTGCATCACATGCGTTTCAAGTCCTATACAAGTTTCATATTTCATACTAAAATTCCCCGTTTTTTTCAAAAGCCAGTTTAAATCCGCCAATTCCAGCAAAAAGATCAATAAATGTAAATGGAGTCGATTGATTCATGACCAACTCCTTTCCTTAATCCATTTTGCTTGTGAAAGCTTCAAATTCTATCCGCAAAATCGTTAACGCCTTTGTGATTGTGCCATCCGTCCCTTTGATGTCCATCGCTGCAATTTTATACTCAAGGCTTTGCCCCAACAACAGTATATCATCTTTAGAAACACTCATGTTTTTGTTAAATTTTTGGTTTCCGACAATGCCACTCGGTGGTTTGTTCGTAGGCGTGACCCACTTTTAGGATGGTTGATTCTTTGAAGGAGTCGCCGATGATCTGTAATCCAATCGGCAGTCCGTCGGATGAAAATCCGCACGGAATGCTCATCCCGCAGTTTCCCGCAAGGTTGACCGAGGTGGTCAAAATATCGTCGAGATACATTTTGAGCGGGTCGTCGCTTTTTTCGCCGATCTTGTACGCCGGAGTCGGTGTGCATGGCGAGAGGATTGCGTCGCACTGTTTGAAGGCTTCAGTGAAATCGTTGCGGATTAGCGTGCGGACTTTCTGGGCGCGGAGGTAGTAGGCGTCGTAGTAACCGCTTGAAAGAACATAGGTTCCGAGGATGACGCGGCGTTTCACTTCGGAGCCGAATCCGGCGGCGCGGGTTTTCCCGTAGAGTTCAATCGGATTTTTTCCATCGAGTCGCATTCCGTAGCGGATGCCGTCGAAGCGCGCGAGATTTGCGGAGGCTTCGGCGGTGGCGATGATGTAGTAAACTGCAATCGCATACTTGGAATGCGGCAGACTGACATCGATAATTTCTGCGCCGAGGCTTTTGCAATGTTCCACCGCATCGCGGACGGCTTTCTCGACCTCGGGATCCATTCCTTCAACAAAGTATTCTTTCGGAAGGCCAAGCTTCATGCCCGCGAGGCTGTGGTCGTCCGTGAGATTTTTTCCAAGTTTTGGAACTTTCGCGTCGATGGACGTGGAATCCTTTGAGTCTTTTCCGGCGATTGCTTCGAGCAGAATCGCGGAATCCTTTACGGTTTTTGTGAGCGGGCCGATTTGATCGAGCGACGAGGCAAACGCGGTCAGCCCGTAGCGCGAGACCATACCGTAGGTTGGTTTCAGCCCGACGCATCCACAAAATGCGGCGGGCTGACGAATTGAGCCGCCGGTATCAGAACCAAGCGACGCGACGGCTTCGTCGGCGGCGACGCAGGCAGCCGAACCGCCGGAGGACCCACCGGGTACGTGGTCGGAGTTCCAAGGATTGGATGTTTTTCCGAGCGCGGAGTTTTCGGTGCTCGAGCCCATTGCAAATTCATCCATGTTGACGCGACCGAGAAGGATCGCGCCTGCTTCGCGCAGCTTTGCGATGACGGTTGCGTCGTAGGGCGCGGTGTAGCCTTCGAGGATTTTCGATGCGCAGGTGCAGGGTTGGCCTTTCACGTTCAGCAAATCCTTGATCGCAATCGGTACGCCGAGAAGCGTGCCGCGTCTCCCAGCAGAACGCGCCGCATCCGCTTCTTTTGCGGCGTCGAGCGCGGCGTCGCGGTCGATCGTAAGATAAGCGCCGACCTGTCCGTCGCGTGCGTCAATTGCGGCGAGCACATCGTTGACAATGTCAACCGAGGTACATTCGCCAGCGGCGAGCATTTCGCTCAATTCAGTAATTGTTTTTGTATTCAGCATTAGAATTTCTCATTAATTTTCGGGACAAGGATCTGCCCGTCGCGCTCGGCAGGGGCGTTGGCGATAACCGCGTTGTGATCGAGCGAAACGCCCGGCTCGTCCGTGCGAAGCACGTTGACCAGCGGAACGGCGTGCGCGGTCGGCTCCACGTTTGAAACATCGAGTTCGCCCAACTGTTCGACATATTCGAGCACTTGGTCGAGCTGTCCTTGGAATCGCGTGGTTTCCTCGTCGGTTAGCGCGATTCGCGCCAAATTCGCGACGTACGAAACGTCTATATGGTTTGCATCTGACATAAATTCCTCCAAAAGAACGGAAACTATAGACCGACCACCAAAGCGGAGCAAGTTCCTGGCTGAACTTTATGCACCAGCCCTCATGCAAAACGCCCTTTTTTTTAACCTTGCAGAATCTATTTTGCCGTGTACATTTCCTGCATTCAAACAATAAAATAATTATGAAAAAATCTGAAAAATTCACCATCGTCGCCCTGATCATCGCCATCACTTCATCTGCCTCTATCTATGGTATGTGGGAAGATAAATATTGGTTCTTTACGCCGCTCCTGGCTCTGATTTATATCGCACTTGCGGCATGGTCTGTTGGGGCTTGCCGTCGAACTAAGGTAGAAAGGTGCGTGGAGAATAATGGGGCGGCTCAATCTCCTCCGTCTTCCGGCATTTGTCTTCCGCCAGCTGGGCTTCTCCTTCTGCTTTTCTGGGTGTATAGCGCGGTGATGATTCCGTTTTCTGCGATTCCTTACGAAGCAAAAATCAGCACATTTCGCGTCGGTGCTTATATTGGTGTTTACTGGGCAACCGCATGCATTCTTTCCAAATTCAAGAATCGAAAGACCGCGTTGATGACCGTGTTCGGTGTCTTGATCCTGATTTCCTTATACAGTTTAGTTCAGCACAAGATCGCCCCGGAGATGATTTTTGGGGTGGAACGGTACACTCGCTACTGGAAGACCGGTGTTGGCGGGCGTCTTGGCGGAACCTACCAGTGCCCCAACCACATCGCTCATCTGTTCCAGATGTGGATTCCATTCTGCATACTGTTCCTCTTTATTCCAAGGTTTGGATGGTTTTGGCGCATCTGTTTTGGCTACTCCATTCCTCTCTTTACACTGCTCATCTACCAAACTCAATCTCGTGCTGGGCTTCTGGGGCTCGTGGCATCGCTGGCAACCATGGCGCTTCTTTTAATGCTTCGCAAAAGTCAGAAAATGTTCTATCTAGCGCTGGTGATTGTTCCACTCCTTGGAATGGGATCTGTCGCAGGATTGTGGTTCGGTTCATCCATGTTCCGCGAGCGGATGGAACCCGTGGAAAAAGTCGCCACAAAATTCTTTTCTGGGAAATTCGAGGAAGCCATTTCGGTCGATTTCCGTCCTCAGACATGGGCGGATGGAATGGTCATGTTTGCAGACAATCCCGTTACAGGTTTTGGTCCAGGCAGCTACGAACTTGTCTTCCCGAAATATAGGCAGAGGGTTCTTACGAATCGAATATTGACGGTTCACCCTCATAACGAACTCGTTGAACTGCTCGGCGAGTACGGACTCATTGGCTTGTTTCTCGTTATAGGAATACTCATTCGCTTCTGCACGCCGATGGTGCGACTCATCAGACGCTCCGACCGTCCGGCGCACGCGCTACCCGCAATCGCCATCGTCGCCGCGCTTGTCGGAACCGGCGTTCATGGCTTCTTCGATTTCGAGCTCCGCATCTTCTCCAACGCCCTCATGCTGGCACTCCTCGCCGGAGTCGCCGCTGCTCCGGTTTTGCAGACCAAACAATCCGCCGGTCTTCAGCCTAAAACCCTACGAATCCTTCGCCCACTAACCGCCCTACTCCTACTTCTCGTAGCCGCATGGAGTCTCCAGACAATGACGTCTGCAACGCTCCGGCTGTGGGGCGACAAATATCGAGAAGAAAAGAACCGAGACCGCGGCGAGGAGTTCTACAAACTAAGCGCAAAGATCGACCCGCAAAACTGGCGAACACACCTCGGCCTCGGGCAAATCTATAGTCACCATCGCTACTACGAACTCGACCCAGTTCTCAAACGAAAAATGACAGAAAAAGAGCACGACGAATTCTTGAAAGCCTACAAGCACAACGTCATAAAAGAAGAGGTCGTCTACGGTCTCGGACGCTCCGAGCTCGCCTTTGGGAATCGCACGGCCGGCATCGACTACTTCCGCCAAGCCGCACACTACAAACGCTTCAACGACTTCTACTGGCGAAAACTCGGCATGGAACTCCGCAAAGACGGCTTCTACGAAGAAGCCATGGAAACCTTCCTCTACGCGCAAAAGCTCGACCGCTCCAACAAAACCGTGAACCGAAACATCCAGTGGCTAAAGAAGAAAATGGCGGAGGACTCACCCACAAAGTAATATTACATGGGAACCCATACCTGTTTAAAAAACGGCATGAAAACAATTCTGCTTTTTGAACCACAATCCGGCGGGCACCGCGCCAACTTCTTCCAATGGTTGGAAAAGGCAGCCGCCGGATATGCCGACTGTCGATTCGTGTCATTCACCGCCGACGACGCGAAGGATGCAGATCTCGCGAACCTCTGCTGGTGGAAAAAACAGAAAACAATCCATCAACTCTTCCGAAAAGCATGCAAAATTCATCAGCCAGATCATGCGCTGATTCTGGAGCTCACCCCCATCGAGCTTCCGCTCGTGCTCTTCGGCTCACCCGTCCCGCTTTCCGCCATTCTATTTGTCCAATATCCGGAACTTTCCAAAGGTTGGAAAAAGATTTCCAAGCATTGGAAAACCCGCCTCCTCCTCTGGCGAGCGCCCGTCCAAAACCTTTTCCTTCTGAACGGAGAAAAAAGCTGCCAATTTTTGACAAAACATTTCGCGAAAACCAAAACCCGCTTCATTCCCATTCCCGATCCAGCACCTGACACTGCTCCCGAACCGAATTTTAAATTTTCCAATGATCGGAAAAACTTTTTGTTTTTCGGTGCAATCTCGAAACGAAAAGGCGCGGACGTACTTCTCGAGGCGCTCCGCCAGATTAGTCCGGAGCTCGCAAGACAAAGCACTTTTATTTTTTGCGGACAACCGGAGGCGTCCTATACAATGGATATTTCAAATCAGGTTGCCTATATTCGTATCGAAAACAGCTTCGTTTCCGACGAGCGAATGGTTGCAATGTTTGAACAGGCGGATGTGATTCTGATGCCGTACCTTCGCCCCGAATATTCCAGCGGGATTCTTTCCATCGCCGCAAAAGCCGGAACCCCCGTTCTCGGTCCAGCGGACGGTCTTCTCGGACGACTAATCCGCGAAAACGGTTTGGGCGCAACCACGCAGATCACGCCAGTCGCGCTCGCCGAAACTCTCGCTCGCCCGATTTCCACTGACCCGATTGCTCAACGCGCATTCGCCGAAAAGGCGAACCCGGTTGATTTCGCAAAAATAATTTTGGATTCAATTTGTAATGAAAGCTGACGAATTTCATCAAGCGATGCGCCCCATCAACGAAGCGTGTTCACTCGCGAAAAGCGGGTGGGTCTGCTTATCCAATCCGCTCGTCGGGTGGGGCAAGGAAGGAATGATCCGTTGGAAGCTCGGAATTCTTCTGCGCCACGTCCTTTTGATTTTCCGATGTTTGGAAAAAGCGTCCACGCCACATATCCTCGTCCGCGAATTTTCATCGATTCCGCTCCTGCTCGTTTTCCCGTTTTTATGGCCGATGCGTAAAAAACTGATCTTCATGCTGCATCAAAACATCCAATGGGCGGCGCAACGGAAAAGCGAACATCTCGCGCTCGTCGCCCTATCAAAAATGGGAGCCCGCTGGGCAATCTTAGAGACGCAACATCTTCCAAACCTTGGAAAATTCAATTTGCCCTCCTCCCGAAACCTGGTTCTCCCGCATCCAACGCACGAATCCCCTCTCCGAGAGGTCAGGGTGAATTCTCCTGCAATTGGCGTGGTCGGCTACTACCGCCCAGAAAAAGGAATGGATGAACTGGTTGAAACGCTGAAAAAAATGAATGGCGGTCGGGGCTCCCGACTTCCAAACCTTGGAATTTTGCTCGGCGTTCCGAATCCAGACGCGGTGGCGCATTTAGATGTGGAGGTCGTCAACACATCGACAGAAAAAGCATACAGCGAACTAATTTCTCGGTGCGACGTACTGGTTTTCAACAATCGGTCTGACGGTTACTTCTATCGAGCATCAGGCCCCGTCGCCGACGCCGCTGCCAGCGGAACAGCCGTCGTTGTTCCTGATTTTCCAATCCTTGGAAAACAGGTTGAAGGAATCGGCGAGGTTTTCCAGACCTTGGAAAAAATGCCGTCGGTGGTGCAACGCGCTCTTGAAAAAGTGAGAAATAGCGAATACGATTTCGAAACCTATTGCGCCGGACGCTCCGCGAAGGCGATCGCTAAAAAGTTGGATGATTTTAATAATGGATAAAGTAAACATACTAGGCATACCGGTCGACGTGATCGACCGCCCGCAACTACTCGCAATGGTGGGGCAACTCGTTGAAACCAAGCGTCCTGCATTGGTCAACAATGTGAACGCCCATGCGTGTAATCTCGCGTGCGCAGACCCAGACTTCATGAAAATCCTCAACGCATCCGACGTGGTGTTCTGCGACGGATTCGGCGTGAAACTCGCTGCGCGTCTTCTCGGGAAAACCCTCGGCGACCGAATGACCCCGCCCGATTGGATCGACGATCTTTTCAGATTCTGCATTAAGAAACACTATTGCGTCTATTTCATCGGCGACACCAGAGACGTTGTTTTCCGATTTAAGGATGCGGTTCACAAAAAATATCCGCACCTGAGGATTCTTGGATGCCATGATGGTTTTTTTGATATGGAGCAGGATGGAGCTCTTCGGATTTTGAATGACATAAATCGTCTGAAGCCCGACATCATTCTGACAGGCATGGGAATGCCGCGTCAGGAGAAATGGGCCTGGCAAGCGAAGGGTCGGCTCGGGCAAGGAACCATCATTGCAACCGGCGCGCTATTCCGATGGTGCACCGGCGTGGAGCGTCGCGCGCCAGACTGGATGACTCAGCACGGACTCGAATGGCTCGCCCGCCTCGCGATGGCGCCCCGAAAACATTTCAAGCGCTACGTCATCGGACTCCCGCTTTTCCTCCTTCGCATCCTGAAGCAAAAGGTGTGCGGAGTTAAGAAATGAAAGGGTGGAAACCCATTTTACTCTTTCTGGGCACATTGCTCTTTTTCGTGCTGACGGCTCCAGAGAATCACTCGGAGGCGGAAGATACTTATTATTACGCTCGAATGGTGGAACAGGGCGAGTGGTCCGAAATGTTTCATCAACACCATCTGCTCTATCTCCCGCTCGCTCGCGGTGTTTTTCGGGTCGTGCAGGCGGAGCGTGCGCTGCCTGTGTTGATTGCATTGAGCATGATCGCCGCCGCTGGGGTCATTTCTCTTTTCGCGGCGATGCTTCGCCGCGACGGACGAAGCCCGCTGTGGGTGCTTCCGTTGCTTTTCTCGTATGGCTTTTGGCGATACGCCTGCGCGGCGGAAATCTATTTGCCCGCACTGTTCGCCGTTTGCGGCGCGTGGGTTTGCGCGTCTCGACCCAAAAGACTCGCCGGAGCCATTGCCTGCTCGGCGGCGGCGCTTCTGTTGCATCTCGTTTGCTTGCCCGCTGTGTTTTCGATCGGGCTTCTCTTTGCGGTTCGGAAAGAGTGGAAAGTGCTCTCGATGTATTTCGTGAGCGTCGGTGGCGTTGTTGCGTCGGTTTACGGTTTTGTTTATACAACGGCGGGAACGGTTGTTTTTCAAGATGCGAATGTGGTTGGGAATTCCATTTTCGTCGCGTCAACTTGGCTTAAAGGGCTTTTCGCGTTCGGACAAAATCTCCTCTCGGGAAACTTCCTCTTTTCAATCTCTGCGATCGCCGATCGGCTCGTCGCCTTGTTCCCCACCCAGATGCTTCAAGAGGAGCTGTTTATGGGACAACAAGCGGGCGGACTTTGGCAAACCGCCGCCTGTGTCACGTTTCTTGGCGCATTGATTTTTCTCGGAATTGCCGTAGCGGCTCTGGTTTCAAATCGATCCGCATGGCGAACCCCGACGGCCGTTTGGCTTGCAGGAAATACCGCAATGGCACTGCTGTTCGAACCTGCCAATCCGGAAATGTGGCTCTTCACACTGCTTCCGTTTTGGTTTTTAGTTTCTTCCAATGCTTGGAAATTCCTGCTTCCGTCTCTCATCGTTCTGATGCTGTTACACAACTCGATTGGCGGAATGGCATTCGTTCGAAAAGAAGAGGGCGATTATTGCCGTCAAAAAGCCGAATGGATTCTCGACCACGCGGTCGAAGGCGATGTGATTCTCTCTGCCGATTCACACAGTTTTTTGACGTACATGCAGTATTGGAGTTCCGCGCACGTTTTGGATGCAAAGTTCCAGACCTTGGAAAACCCAGAGGCAGGACGAGTCTTCATTTTTGACGATGTGATCAATCCGCTCCCAGCGGTTCAGCACCGAAGCGCGGAGTCCGTCGCTAGAATTCAAGAAATTGGAAGTGGGTTGAAACCCACATTGAAGAGAATTTCCGAAGAGGAGGAGTGGATTGTGTATGAACGAATCTCGTCAAAATTATAAAGGACTCATTGCTGCACTAATTTTCGGCGGCATCCTCCGTATGTTGTTTCTGGGGAGTCAAAGCCTCTGGGTTGATGAGGTCGGGACGTGGGTTAACGTGCTGGATCACAACAGCTCGATCACTCGTTTCTCTTTTTATGGAAATAATGCGCCGCCACTTTATTTCTGGGTTTTGAATCCGATTCTTAAGGTTTTTGGAGGCGGCGAGGTCGCACTGCGCTCCCTTTCGGTCGTTTCCGGAACGTTGACTTTGTTTGTGTTTTGGAAAATCGCCAATCGTCTTTTTCTTAAAGATCGGGTTGCGGATATTTCTGTGTGGCTTCTTGCTCTGAATCCGCTTCACCTTTGGTACTCGCAAGAGGCTAGACCGTACGCCTTTTTTGTTCTGATTTTTTGTACTTGTTGCTTGCAGTTTTTTCGAGCGCTCGAGGATGTGAATCGGACGCGTCGTTGGGTTTTTCTGGCAGTGTTGATGGTGCTTTGCGCGTGGACGCATACTCTTTCTGTGATGTTGATTCCCCTTTTTGTGGGCTGGGTTGTTTTTATGAATCCATCGAAAAAAGGACTCGTTCGTTTAGGGCTTTGTTGTGCTGTTTTTTCTGCCGTTGCGGTTCCGGTTGTTTTGTTTATTCGAAGGATCGCAGAGGTTTCGCCGCCGGATCGTTCCTCCGGCGGATTGGATGTCGTTTATACGTTTTTTACGTTCTTGTCTGGGTACTCTTTTGGTCCGTCAATTCGCAGTCTTCAGTTGATGGCGATGAGGGATGCGCTGATTTCGAATTGGCCGCAGATCGCTGTGGTTGGGCTGGTGCTGGGTTGGCTCGGGATTGTGGCGATAAAAAACATTTCGAAGCGCTACGCGGTTCTTTACGTCTGGATTGCCACTCCTATTCTTGTCGCAACCTTGATCTCTTTGGTGACTGCCCATTCCTATAATGTGAGATTTGTTTTGCCTTCGTTGTTGGGGTTCTTGCTGCTGGTTGCAGTTTTGATTACTCGCCTTTCTGGGGCTGAACGTATTGGGCTTTGCTCGGTTTTGGCGGGCATTTTTCTTCTCTCGGATTTCCAATGGTTTTTTGTTACTGACTATGGAAAAGATGATAGCCGAGCTGCGGTGGAGTCTGTTTTGCGTGTTCGCCCCAACGTGCGTAGCGTGGCAGTCGCCCCTACCTATATGGCAGATACGATTCGTTATTACCTGAGACAAAATGGAAGTGACGCAAAAGTACTTACTGAGTTAACATCTCGGATTGATTCTAATGTTTTATTAGTGACTCGTAGGCAGCACATTCCACTCGTTGACATGCTGGAGGCATCTTTTATTTTGCCAACAACATTGTCGTTTAAGGAAACAGGGTATACTCTTTACTTGCAGAATTTTGAGTGAATTAAGCATGTGGTTTTTTTCTATCGTGCTACTATCTGCAATTCAATATGGATAAAATATGAAATATGAAAAATCAAACATCTATTAAAGTATGGAGCGAGCGGTGGCGCCTGGGTGCGCTGGAGCGTTCTGAATTGGTTCAAATCGGGCTTGTTTCAATTGTGATTGGGCTTACGTTCCTTCTGTTTCATATACTGGGGAACACGGTTGAAAACGTGAACTCCCGCTCGGCATTTCAGTGGATGTTCGCTCGCTGGAAAGATACCGTTTCGTTCGGGGCAGACTATTCACATGGCTATTTCATCCCGTTCGTTAGTCTCTCAATCCTCTGGTTTAAACGGAAAGATATTTTCTCCGTCGATACAAAGGTGGATCTTCGCGGCTTGGCGGTCGTGATTTTTGCGCTGGCAATTCACTGGCTCGGCGCAAAAATGCAGCAGACTCGGTTTTCTTTGATTAGTTTGGTTCTTCTACTTTGGGGGATTCCGTTCTATCTGTTCGGTTGGCAGTTGGCGAAGAAAATCATTTTCCCCTGCGCATATCTCACGTTTTGCATCCCTCTGAACTTTATGGATGTCATTGCATTTCCTTTGCGTATACTCTCGACGAAAATGGCGGTAGGCCTGTTGACCGGGCTCGGGCTCGAGGCCAGTCGAGTCGGAACCGCGATTCTGATTCCGTCGATGCCCACCGGAATGGACGTGGCCGACCCGTGTAGCGGACTTCGGTCTCTGCTTGCAATGACTGCGCTTACGGCGGTTTATGCCTTCTTCACCCAGCGCACATTTATCCGCAAATGGATTCTTTTTATGGCATCGATCCCGTTAGCCGTGATCGGAAATATTGTCAGAATCGGAACCATCGCCGTGGTTGCAGAGGCTCTCGGTGCTCACTTGGCGTTGAGTCTGTACCATGATTACTCCGGTTATATTCTTTTCAGCGCATCGATCACTGCCATGGTATTGATTGGTAGCTTATTAAACCTAGACTTAAGAGAGGTATTCAAAAAATGGAAATCAGCGCTTTCAAACCCTACTTGATCCTGATGGGTCTAATGATCGTCACTGCGTTTGCTCTTGCTTTCACGGTGAATGTCGAAATGAATGATCGTCCAGGAGTTCGCATGGAATTGCCCGCCACTCTGGATGAGTGGATCGGCGACGAGCTGCGTTATTCTCACGACGGCGAAGTCAACTCAAAGCAGTACCGAGTGAGCGAGCTAGAGCTCCCAAACATCGACCCAAAAACGGGTGAAAAGCTTCATCGCATGAGTTTTGCCGAGTACGAAGCTCTTCCGCACGATACTCAGTTCCGGAAATCCATCTACACCAACGACGTGGCCGAGCGGGTTTTCGTTTCCATTGTGCTTTCCGGTGCAGAGCGAGATAGTATTCATCGCCCCCAGCGGTGTTTGCCCGGGCAGGGGAATTCTATTCTGAAAACAGAATATATCGAGGTTCCAATCGAAGGACGCGAACCTCTCAGCGTTTGCGTTCTCAACACCTCCAAGAAATACCAAAATGCCGAGGGAGAAGAGCAATTCCATCTTGGCTACTACGCCTATTGGTTTGTAGGGCAAGGACGCGAAACCGCCAGCCACTACGAACGTATGTTCTGGCTGGCTTGGGATCGCATCGTTCACAGCGTCGCCCACAAATGGGCATACATCGCCGTTTCCGGCAAACGGGAGTCCGATGACACCGAAGACTACAAAAACAAAATCAAAGAGTTCATACAAAAACTCTATCCGCACCTTCTCTTGAAAGACGACGACCTCGCGAGGATTGAATAGAACATGAAAACACCCAAATATAAAACATCGACTCCGATCGATCTGCCCGATCGTCAATGGCCTTCGAAAACGTTGACCGCAAGCCCCGCGTGGTGCTCGGTCGATCTTCGCGACGGAAACCAAGCATTGCCGAATCCAATGGATCCCGAGCAAAAATTGGAATATTTCCAACTGCTGTGCAAAATCGGGTTCCAGGAGATTGAGGTGGGTTTTCCGTCCGCTAGTCAGGACGATTTTGATTTCTTCCGTCAATTGATCGAGCACGATCATATTCCAACCGACACCTTCATTATGGGTTTAACCCAATGCCGTCCGCATCTCATCAAACGCACATTTGAAGCATTCAAAGGAGTGAAGCAGGGGATTGTTCACGCCTACATTGCCTCCTCCGATCTGCACATGAAGCAGGTGTTTAAGATGGATCGCGACGACACGCTGAAATCCGCCGTTGAATCGACTCGTCAAATACGTGAGCTTGCGGATGCCCAACCCGGTAGCGATATCCGCTACGAATTCTCGCCAGAGGAATTCACCGATACAGATCCAGAATTCTGTTTGGAACTCTGCAAAGCCGTATTTGATGCGTGGGGAAAGGCCTCTCCCGAAAAACCAATGATCCTGAATCTGCCTGCCACCGTGGAGCGGCGCCCGCCCAATCACTACGCCGATATGGTCGAGTGGTTCTGCGCAAACTTTCCGCACCGCGATTGCGTGAAAATCTCTCTACATTCACATAACGACCAAGGCATGGCGGTCGCCGCCACCGAGCTGGCGCTGCTGGCGGGAGCCGACCGCGTTGAGGGCACCCTGTTCGGGCACGGCGAGCGGACAGGAAACGTCGATTTGGTCACCGTTGTTAACAACCTATTCTCGCGTGGAATCGAAACTGGACTCGATTTCTCCGATCTCGGACGCGTGGCCGAAACCGTCGAGCGCCTGACCGGCATGCCAATCTATTACCGCCAACCCTACGCCGGCGAATACGCCTTCACCGCCTTTTCTGGCTCCCATCAAGACGCCATCAATAAAGGAATGCATCAGCTGGACAAAACGGGCGAGCTTTTTGGGATGAGATGGAAGGTGCCCTATTTGCATGTCGACCCCGTAGACCTCGGCCGAAGTTTTGAGCGTTTGATCCGCATCAACTCCCAGTCCGGCAAAGGCGGGATCGCATGGGTTTTGGAGCAGGAATACGGAATCGAAATCCCAAAAGCCATGCAACCGCAACTCCGCGAAGAGGTGCAGGCGTATAGCGATGACGCAGCCCGCGAAATCACAGCCAAAGAAGTTTACGCCATCTTCGATAAACAATTTGTGAAGCCCGACGCTCCGTTCGAGCTTGTAGCCTATTGGCCACGTCCGGACGATCAAGACCCAACCTTCATTCACGGCGAAGTGAAGCTGAAAATCCAAGGATTGGAAAAAACCGCAATCGCCGACGGGAACGGACCCATCTCCGCCTTCGTCAATGCCGTACGCGAAGCCGTCGGCATTGACTTCTGCGTGAACGACTATCACGAACAAGCCATCGGCAAAGGCGCCGACGCGCAAGCCCTCGCGTACGTTCCGCTGAAACTAAAAGACAACGGCGTCGTTTTCGGGGTAGGTTCCGACTCCAACATCGATCAAGCCGCAGCAAAAGCCATCATCGCCGGCCTCAATCGCATCGCAAAAAAGCAGGAGAGCTAGATGAATCGGCGGAAGCTCCTAAGAAAGTTGCCACATGCGACAGATTATCACGTAAACGTATTTTATAGCGCAGAAGACGAAGGCTACATCGCGGATATTCCAGATCTAGACGCATGCTCTGCGTTTGGCGAAACTCCAGAGCAGGCTCTTCATGAAGTTGAGCTAGCAAAGGACGCATGGCTTGCGGCGTCTCGTGAGGCATTTCGCGTCATTCCTTTTCCTCGTTATCGACCCCTTATTTATCAACTAGCTGAAGCCTAATTTAGGATTTATATGAAAAAACTAGCCGTACTGGGCCACCCGATTGGCCACACTCTTTCTCCCGTTATGCACAATGCCTCCATTCAGGCGCTGGGGCATGCGGACGATTATCACTACGATAAGCTTGATGTCGCCCCAGCCGATCTTATGGCGCGTCTCGCGCAACTCCCAGCCGAGGGTTACGGCGGAGTCAATCTCACGATCCCGCTCAAAGAGGTGGCTTTCCACGGGTTGGAAAAGCTCGATAGTAGCGCTGAAATTCTCGGCGCGGTCAATACGGTTGAGTTTTCGGACGGCGGGTTGATTGGTCACAATACCGATGGGTATGGCTTTCTCAAAGCGCTCGAAGAAGCTTTCGGGAAATCAGCCAAAGGCGACGCTGTTTTTATGCTCGGTTGCGGCGGGGCAGGCCGGGCGGTTGCGTTGATGACTGCGCTCGACGGCGCCAAGTCGATTACTCTTGCAGATATTGACAAAACGAAAGTGGAAAACATTTCTGCTGAAATCAGGAAACTCATGCCGGCCGTTCAGGTTTTCCAATGCTTGGAAAAAGCTGAACAAGTGGATGCCTGTCGAAAATCTGACTTGGTCATTCAGGCGTCGCCCATCGGGATGAATCCAGACGATCCTTCGCTTCTGCCAGCGGAAGCTTTTTGTGAGGGTCAGCGAGTGTTTGATCTCATTTATATGTATCCAGAAACCGCGTTTTTAAGCACCGCAAAATCAGCGGGCGCACAGATCTCCAACGGTCTCGGTATGCTTTTGCATCAAGGCGCAAGAGCATTCGAGATTTGGACAAAGATTCATCCCGATATCTCCGCCATGCGCCAAGCCCTCGAGTGCGCCGTTTACAAAACAGAAAAGAAAACGTTGCATCTAATGCCAACCACTCATTGGGATCGGGCCTGGTT
>JAOZMR010000221.1 GCA_029934215.1 Pontiellaceae bacterium
CTCCACGAACGACGCACAGCAGGCAGGATTCCTGCTGGACTTTGCAGACAAGATGAGAGACTTTAAAATATAATTTAATTAGCTTGTAGTCAAGTGTTTAACCATTTTGTAAATATTTGTTTTTCGTTCGTTTTTTCTGCTTTCAAAACACTTTCGTTCATATTGTATTTGAAAAAGTTATTTCATAATGTATATTAATAGCTCGGTTTGATTATTAATATAAAGCAAGGAGGTGGTTATGGCTTGGCTATCTAAATATAAAGGATGTAAAAATTATTATCTTTCGTGGAGAATGGAAAATGGTAAGACTAAAAGAAAGACTACTGGAACTTGTGATCTAAAACTCGCAACTAAATTTAAAGAGGAGTTTGAACGATTTCAAATTACTAGAAAAGTTGAAAATAATTTTAAGGATATTATTACTTCAATGAATGGGGTTATTGAAGATGATAATTCCGAACTTATTTCTGAATTATGGAATAAATATGATAAAATGCCGTCTGCTGATAGTATTAGAACTAAAAAAAATAAAAAAATTCAATGTGTTAATTTTATTAGATGGTGTGATAAATCTTTACCTCATAAAAAATACCTGAATGATTTGACTCCTCGTGATGCTTATGATTATTTAGTTACTAGAAAAGCTTCTAATGGGACTAAAAATAAATATCTTTCTACTATGAAAAGTATTTATAAAATTGTGTATTTTCCACTAAATTTAAATATTCATCCTTTTAAAGATATTGCTAGATTTTCTCATAAGGTCGAAAGTAAAAAACCTTTCTCTCTTGAAGAAATTAGAAATATTTATTTAAATTGTGATACTCTCTTTTGGAAAATCGCTCTGCTTTGTGGATATTATGGAGATGGTCGACTTGGAGATATTTGCGAATTAAAATGGTCGGAAGTAGATTTGATTAATAATAAAATTTGTTTTAAATTAAATAAAAATAAGAAAAAAGATAAATATGTGCAATTTCCCATAAGAAGTGATTTGAAAGAATTGTTTATTCAGGTAAAAAGAACTACCAATGATTTTATTTTTCCTGCTATTGCTAAAAAATATAACTCTAAAAGAGAGTCGGAGATTAGTCAAGAGTTCTCAAAAATTTTAATTAAAACTGGAATTGAGATGTATGAAATAATTGGAGATAGAAAAATTCAAAGGTATGGTTATCATTCTTTGAGACATTCTCATATAACTCATGCTATTGATAAAGGAGCATCTGTTCGAGAGGCTGGAGAAAGTGTTGGACATAGTTCGCCTATGATAACTGAGATATATAATCATAATATAGGAAAAAGTATCGGAGGATATTTAGAAGACCTTTAGAATTTAAAGGTTTGTTGTTTATAATTATTTTGGACTATGAAAGAAATATCTTTCTTAGTCCATTTTTTGGGAATAGGGGTTGATAGAAATAATGCGTATTTGTCTTCTATTAATTTACATTTTTTGCGGTTTGTTGAATATCTTCTGCAAGTTCTCTCGCAACTTTTTCGCTCCATACAATGTCAAATATCCCTGAAAGAGCGAAACTCGCTGTTTTGATTTCTTCAGGTCGCTCTAACAAGGTAGATAAAATTTCGTATTGTATTTTTTTGCTTATTTTTAGTTTTTAGGTGTTATACCATATAATGCCATCTCTCTGTCATATTCGAGGTCTGCTTTTGATTTTTTTGGAGCTGAATTATCTTTATATTTGCTTTTTTGACTCTTGTTTATGAAAAGTTTGTATAAAGTATCAGGTATCAGGTATCAAGTTGCGAACTGTGCTTTTTTCTAGTTTTTCAAGGACTGGAACGACTCCATGTTCTTGGATTACTTGCGATATTGCACGGTCTTTGTGCTTGCTCCGATTGCGTTCCGATGGATTTACTACACTAATCACATCAAATACTCGCTGAATATCGTATTCAGGTGCGTCTTGATTTGCGACTTGTACAGTTGTGCAATAAGCAAAAACCGCTCTGCGAATAATATCGCAATCTTTTAACATTTTTTCTTTTGCTTTACTTTTAATAATTTTTTCTAAATCATTACTTATTCTGATGTGTAATTGTCTCATTTTATCTCCTTTTTGTTTTAAAATGAAATTCGTTGTTCGGGTAATATATTCCTCAACAAGGAATCGCAAACTTTTTTCTAAAAAACATTGCAAAAAAATACACAAATGGTATATTTTGTGTTAGTTTTGCTATAAAATGTGTTATTTTGTATCTTTTTGTATACACTTTGTATATTTTTTGTATATATTTAATATATACTTTTTAAAGCCTCCTTTTGTGTGAAATATCACAACTTTGTAGAATTTTAAATATTTAAATGAAAAATGTCGCAAAAATGCATACATTGTAATACATTGTAATACATTGTAATACATTGTAATACATTGTAATGCAATTGGCATAAAACTAATTAGTATTAAAAAAGGCTTAATCGTTAAGATTAAGCCTTTTTTTAGTTGTTTGTTTGAATTAATCAATTCTTTTAACAACGATTTCAAATTACTAGAAAAGTTGAAAATAATTTTAAGGATATTATTATTTCAATGAATGGGGTTATTGAAGATGATAATTCCGAACTTATTTCTAAATTATGGAATAAATATGATAAAATTCCGTCTGCTGATAGTTCTAGAACTGAAAGCACAAAATTTGCTGTTTTGATTTATTCAGGTTGCTTTAATTAGGTAGATCGAATTTTGTATTGTATTTTTTTACTCCTATTTATTTGTTATGATATCAGTTGTAATATATGCATATACTACATTTATTTTAAGCTTTCTTTTGTTATATTCGAAATATCTTTTATTTTCAAAAAAGCTCCAAAATTACTAAATTTTACTAAGTTTTGCTAGATTTTACTAGATTTTACTAGATTTTACTAGATTTTACTCAATTATAACGATATAAAATATGCAATATGAAAATATTAGAAAAGGCAAAAATTTTACTTGTTTTATTTATCAAAAACAAGTAAAATACATAAAATATGTTGAAGTTCTTATGAAAAGAATCAACTATTTTTCAATTTTCTAATAGATGTCTTTTATTAGTATACAAGGTTGGTAACGAATATTTTAGAATAATTTTAGGCAATAAGGATGATGAAGTAAGACAGATGCTTTTTAGTATTTTTTATTTATAAATGTTTAATTGTTAAGGTTAAATATTTTTTATTGCCTTTACTACTTGACTTAGTCAATCTTTTAACTCCATTATTTTTTTAAGCTTTTTTTAGCAGTTTTTGTTTTGAGTCTATTTTTTTTTATTGCTTACGATATTTGTCTTTTTTAAAAAAAGCGTCAAAAACCTCCCAAAAACCTCTCAAAAAGGGTATATTATATTATATAATAATAATATTATAATAATACTAAATAAATTTGTATTATCAATAATAATAATTATAGTATGGTAAAAAAGGAGAAAAAGAATATGGAAACACAAGGTTTGTTATTTGCATCGAAAGAAGATGAAGAAGTTAAAAAGTTGGAAAATGATATTATATCACATAATTCTAAATTTGGAGAATTGCCTGAAACAAAACGAAAGTTCGTTATTCATTGGCTCACGAGGTCAGAAAAGGATAGAATGGAAGATATTGCTAGAAGAGTTGGCATTTCTAAAACGAAAGCTTACGAATTGGCAAAGAATTCTGATGTTGGAGATAATTTAATAATCGCTTGTCAAGTTATCGGCAGGCAAACTGATGAAATAAATACAATTCAGGGAAAAGAGGAGGTAACTGAGCTATTGGAACGACAGATAAGGACAGCAATTTTCGATATTGAGGGAAAAAACACGGAAAGTGTTCAGTACTTTTAATTCTATCTCATTAATAATCAGTATATTTACATTCGATCTGTCGATTGAATTTGTGGGTTCTGCTAACTGTGCAGGCTTGGTTTGTTTTTTTTAATTTTCCTTGGATTTTTTTGGCTTGTCGCTCTCGACAAGCGTGTGCTTTATTACTTGATTTTCTATAATTCGTTCGCAAAACTATTCGTTTTTGTGATTTTTAGAGAGGGGGGTATGGGGTTATCGACCACCTCCAAGATACTTCTAATTGGTGATTAAACTGGAGGGGAGCATTAGAGTCTTGCCCAGTATCCCAAAACTTTTTCTTGCTTAAAAATTTTTTTTAAATTTTTAAATTTTTAAATTTTTAAATTTTTGAATTTATAGAAAGAAGAGCGATAAATTACTTGATTTCTTAAGAAATTCTAACTATCACTTGAATGGTAAAAAGCACATAAATTGCCGATAAAAATATACAAAAAAAGATTGATTTTTGCAGTTAAAAAGAATGCTGATTTTACTCATGAATTTCGCAAAATTTTGAATATGAGCTAGAAACAGAACACTGAAATTATGACTATCAATTTCAATATCACATAAGAGCCTTATAATAAAACAAATAAAAGAATTTTTTGTATTAAAAAAGGCATTTATATTGTTCCTCCATTTTATTAAGCATAAAATGTGATATTAAAAAATTATCAAACAAGATTAAATCTTAATTGTCATAAAAAACACCTCTATTCTTTATTTAAAGCTTCGAGAGCGTGCGTTTTTAAAATATCCAACAAAGAGCAAGTTTGGAATTTTATCATAGCTTAAAGATAACTTAAAACAGCAAAATGAAAAATGAGAAATAGGTGATGTTAAAGTAGACTTCAGGAGTGCATATTTTCAAAGTGTAAATACACAACTCGCAAATAAGT
>JAOZMR010000033.1 GCA_029934215.1 Pontiellaceae bacterium
CTGGCCTGGATGGCTGGACGTGTTCATCCTGCGCGAAGAAGAAAGAGGCAAGATGCCGCTTCTACGTGTCTGCGAGCGTCTCGCTCGCATTGCTTTTGCTTCCTGAACAGATTTCGCACATTCTAAGCATTGAAAAAAACGTAGAAGAGGCATCCTGCCTCTGGCCTGGATCTCGAATCAATAATGGTAGCGGGCTTGAGCAACAAGAACCTTTTGGTTTTCAACCCGATAAACCAAGCGATGCTCGTCTGTAATCCGTATTGACCAAAACCCGGTCAAATCGTGCTTGAGTGCTTCAGGTTTTCCGATCCCTACAAACGGATCGCGTTCGATCTCTTTTATGAGTCGCAAAAATCGCTTTGCTATTTTTCGATCGTGAATGACCCAATATGAGAAATCATCCCAACTGTGGTCTGAAAAAACGATTTTCATACCACCAAAGGAAGCTCGCGCTCCCGACCTTTCCCGTCACGCAACTGATCCACAGCATCGCGCACGCGATGTGCATTTTTGGGGCTCCGCAGCAAATAAGCTGTCTCCTCCATGGCGGTATAGTCATCCAGCGACATCATGACGACCGCTTGATCTCGGCGACGCGTCACGGCGATCGGGGCGTGATCGTCACACACTTGCTGCATTGTTGCTGCAAAACTCTCTCTAACGGCGGTGTGTGTCATTGTTTTCATCCGGACAGGATGGCGTACATGTTCAGCATGTGTAAGACTCAACTCCGCACGCATTTCAGGGACGATCCGATGCTTGGAGATTCACACTCTGAGGTGGCGTCATTCAACTTGCGAGGCAAACCCCAGAAATCAGCGTTTTGTATGAGGGCTGGTTCACTCGTCCGCCGCGTCGGCGAGCGGGGCGAAGAAGGCGGCAACGTCTTTTTCACTCCATTTGGCGAGGGCTTTCTTCTGCTCGCCAAGGAGTCCGTCGATCAGGTCTTTTTTCTTCTCTTGCATCGCTAGAACCGACTCTTCGACGGTTCCGGCGGCGATGAGTTTGTAAACAAAGACGGGTTTGTCTTGCCCAATTCGGTGTGCGCGGTCGGTCGCTTGGTTTTCTGCTGCCGGGTTCCACCATGGATCGAAGTGGATGACGGTGTCGGCGGCGGTGAGATTGAGTCCGGTTCCGCCGGCTTTGAGGCTGATTAAAAAGACGGATGCTTTTCCCGCCTGAAAGGTGGCGATTGGTGTTTGCCGGTCTTTCGTTTGTCCAGTGATTTGAACGTAGCTGATGTTCTCATTTTTCAGATGCGCTTCGATCAGTTTGAGCATGCTGGTGAATTGCGAGAAGAGCAAAATGCGTCGTCCCTCCGGCACCATTTCTTGAAGCATTTCGCTGAGCGCGGCGAGTTTTGCGGATTCTTTGATCGGCTTGGCGGCTTCGAGTTTGAGCAGTTGTGGGTGACAGCAGACCTGGCGCATTTTCAATAGCGCGTCGAGCACGATGATGTGCGAGCGGGCGAGCCCCTTTTCTTTCACGGCTTCTTGCACGCGCTCTTCGCATCCGGCACGTACCATTTCGTAGAGTTCTTTTTGCGATTGCGTAAGCTCGATGCGCTGGATGATTTCTGTTTTCGGCGGCAATTCTTGCATGACCTCGTCTTTGGTTCGGCGAAGCATGAATGGCGCGATCCGACGCGCAAGTACGCGGCGCGCCGTTGGGTTGTCCATTTTCTCGATCGGGTGTCGGAAATATTTACGAAACACGGTCTGGCTTCCCAGAAGCCCAGGCATCACGAACGAGAAGAGCGACCATAGCTCGTCGAGATTGTTTTCCAGCGGCGTCCCCGTCAGAGCGATGCGCTGCTTCGCTTTAAACAGACGGACGACCCGCGAGGCAATCGTCCGATGATTCCGCACAAACTGCGCTTCGTCGAGAATCAGCAAATGGAACGAGTGTTTCAGCAACGCCTCTCCGTCGCGGGAGAGGAGCGGATAGGAGGTCACGATCAAATCGAACTCCGCAAATTTTTCAAAATGATCCGCCCGTTCGGAGCCGTGCGAGACGTGAACCCGCAGGGACGGCGCAAATTTTTTCGCCTCCGCCTCCCAGTTATACAGCACACTCGTCGGCGCAATAATTAGACAAGGCTCCTTCATGCGCCCCGCATCCTTTTCCGCCAAGATATGCGCCAGCGCCTGAACCGTTTTCCCCAGCCCCATATCATCCGCCAGCACCGCACCAAAGTTCATCTCTCGCAAAAGCTGAAGCCAGTTCACGCCGAGATGTTGATAGTCGCGAAGCGTGGCGTTGAGTTTTCCAGAGATTGGAACCGCCGGCGCGTTCGTTACATGCAGTAGACGATCCGCGTTTTCTCGCAACGCCGACGGAAGCTCTGAGGTGAAATCTTCCAAGGTTTGGAACTGTGCCAACTCCATCGCACGAATCCACGGAATCGCGATGCTCTCTGCGTCTTTTGAAATTGCATCTTTATCGAACAACTCCAGCAGCGATGTTGTGAGCAGTTCGATTCGCTCGGCGGGAACCAACACCTTGCGTCCGTCCTCCAGCGTCAATAAACCGTCCGCGAGATTGCCTCGCAAACGCTTCAGCAAAAATGGGAGAATATTGATTCGTTGATCCGACAGTTCAAACCCGATTTGCGCATCGAACTGACCGTCCGCATTCTCCTTCAGATCGACGTACCACTGCTCCGGCGCGTGGATCGACAGCGTAAACGCGGGGTCGATTTCCACCAACCAACCCGCTTCCCGCAATTCGGGGATTTTCTTTTGAGTAAACGTTATCCACTCCGCGTTCGAGCGACACGTCCGCAATTTGCGGCGCGGATCTTTGCGCGAAATCCAGTGGTATGTTGATGTAATTCTCGGATAGTTTGACGCATCGAAATGCGCCAGAAACTCCAGTTCTTCTTTACGATTGCAAACCACCCGATCTGCACCCACTTCCACGATCATTTCAGAATGGTCGGCGGGAACACGAACCCCGCCGTAGTCAAACTCGACCTTTAAGCAATGTACAGGCTCCTCAGAACCAACATAGAAAAAATTTGTCTTAAACTTTTTTGGATGGAGCGAAAAAAGCGAGATCACCCCGACGGGTGATCCCCCACGTTCGACCTGCATTTCTAACGTAAAGTCCTCGCTCATTTCATGCTCCAGCATCCTTATCGGAAGAAAGCTCGAATCCGAGCATTCGCCTGCTCCAGATCAAATGCCTCTGGATCAATTGGTCCGCCAGCCCACTCAAGCAGTTCCTCCGCTTCCTCTGAGTCTGGATCGGCAAGTGTCTCCAACATTTGATAGTAACCTTGAATACCGCCGCAATCCTCGGGCGGACAGGCGAGCTTTCCTTTAACGCAGAAAGGAAGAGGTTGATTCGGATCAGCGGGCAGTACTTTTTCCAAAAGAACTTCGTGCTCCCACGAGTCGCCGAAATCATATTCGTAGACAATTTTGTCTTTCTTTTTTTGTAACAATTCTGACAGACGCACACCAGCACTGTCCACCATTTTCATGCTCGGAAACTCACCAACCTCCGCCTCTGGCTGATAGAATGTTCGTCCATCGACAAACTGATGAAAATGTGAATTCATCCAGCCGAATGCCGTCTGGATCACCCCATGCAAGGCGTCGAGTTCGATACCGGCAGGAACCAGCAACCGACGCCATATAGGCGGCTTGGAATATTTAAGCGAAATCTTTAGCTGATAGATTGAATCACCCTCAACGCCCGAAGATGCAGGAGTTTCCTCTTGCTGAAGTTGTTCCGAGATCTCCTTAATCGCCATAGACAAACTCTCTGCCACTTTATCCAACGGAAGCGGAAACGCTTCTGCGTCTTCCTCTTCTTGATTACACATCAGTAGCGCAGAACCAATCATCCCGCCCAGCTCGCCAAACGTCATCATTGCCGGATTATTCATCACCGCCACAGGATCGATCGAGCTATTGTCCAGCTCGCGTAACACCTTCACGCACTGATCGTTCAGTCCCAGGAAAACAGACCGCACTTCGCTTTGTGAATCTGTTTCTGGGTCATACACAGAGCGAATCTTGTCCCACAGTTCACGCCAAAGCCGCATGAACTCCTTTTGTTCATTCGCAGTTGGGAACTGGAGTGTTCGCCCATGAATCACCCGAACCAACACCGCATCTGAATTCTGCTCACCGCGCGAAAGAGCATC
This sequence comes from Pontiellaceae bacterium, assembly GCA_029934215.1. Taxonomy (GTDB): domain Bacteria; phylum Verrucomicrobiota; class Kiritimatiellia; order Kiritimatiellales; family Tichowtungiaceae; genus Tichowtungia. The sequence goes on from JAOZMR010000033.1 coordinate 4,157, forward strand.
ACGCATATATGCCTCCGCCTCGTCCGAATTCATCGAAAGCCCCAACGAAATAAACGCGGCATCCAGCTCATTATCGGGCTCAAGACCATCTGATTCCAACGAATTCATCATTCGGGACTCAATCGACATATCCTTTGGCCAGAAAAAGGGAACACGCCCAGAGGTTTGAAGCGTTAGTTCCTTTTGCGTATTAAAGAAAACCGCCATCGATAACGGAGGATTAGAGAGAACCGAAGGCGTCTCTTTATCACATTCGGCAATCCAAAGCATGCGAGCCATCTGTTCGTTGCAGTCATGATCTAGCTCCGAGTCTTCGATCGTTTCATCAAACCCATCCCGTAGCGACTGAACCCAATCGTAAGTCTCTTCAAAATCAATCGCACCTTTTTTTGCGGGAACATGGCGGACAGAAAAAACGCCAGCCAGCCAATCCACCACCGTCAGCATCAACGAATCGCCATGCGCAAACCCGCACTGCGCAAAAAAGCTCTTCAAATCAAAAACGTTCATCGTTACCAATCCTTCAAACGATGGCAAAAGAGCCGGCTTATTTTCATCCGAATCGTTCATTAGATAATCGATCGAGCCGCTATCTCCATAAAAAAGAAGAAACCGAGTCACATCCTGAATAGGCATCTGCACCGTTCGCGTCGACGCAGTAGAGCCATCCGGCAACGTCAACACCGCCTCGCTTGGAAACACATCCATCGACAAAAACGGCATAAACCGATGCCCCGGCACAAGATATCCGCCGGCAATCTCCTCCTCCAAAGGCGTCACCCGAAACTCAGCCCCCTTGAACGCAACCTGGCGAGGAGTAAATATATCGGACTCTCTATTATTCTCATCATAAAAAAGAACATCCGAATCAAACGCAAGATCGAACAATCGATCTTCCGCATCGAGATCAAGACTCGGCCCGCCCTTCTCGACGTACTCAATCAACGCATCTAAATCAAACGACTCCGTCTGCTTCAGCGCAAACTTCCGAATTAAATCACTAAACTTTTCGCCACTCATTTTTTTCTTTTCCTTTCGAGTTAATCTGTCTATTAAAAACATTTCTACAAGTTATTCCCATTCAATCGTAGACGGCGGCTTTGAGCTGATGTCGTAGCAGACTCGGTTGACGCCTTTGACTTCGTTGATGATCCGGTTAGAGATGGAGTCCATGACATCGTAGGGCAGTTTGTACCAGTCGGCGGTCATGCCGTCGCGGCTTTCGACGGCGCGGACTGCGACGACGTTTTCGTAGGTGCGGTCGTCGCCCATGACGCCGACGGTCTGGATGGGGAGCAGTACAGCGAAGTATTGCCAGACATCTAGGTGGTTTTCCATTTTCATAATTTCTTCGCGGACGCGGAGGTCGGCTTGTTGCAGAACTTCGATGCGCTCGGGTGTGATGTCGCCGATGATGCGGACGGCGAGGCCGGGACCGGGGAAGGGCTGGCGATCAACGACGTAGCTTGGGAGTCCGAGTTCGCGACCGACTTCGCGGACTTCGTCTTTGAAGAGTTCGCGGAGCGGCTCAATGAGGTCGAATTGTAGATCTTCGGGCAGTCCGCCGACATTGTGGTGGCTTTTGATTGTGGCGGACGGGCCGCCGATTGGTGAGACCGATTCAATGACGTCGGGGTAGAGGGTTCCCTGTGCGAGGTATTTGACTTTTCCAGCAAACAGGCGAGCTTTGTCGGCAAAGACATCGATGAATAGACCGCCGATGATTTTACGTTTTTTCTCGGGATCGGAGACGCCCGCGAGTTTGTTGATGAAAAGGTCGCCGTCGCGGGCGACGGTGAGATCGATGCCGAAGGCGTCGCCGAATAGCTTTTCAATCTCTTCGGTTTCCTTGTAGCGCATAAGTCCGTTATCGACATAGACGCAGTGAAGCTGGTCGCCGAGGGCTTTGTGGAGCAGTGCGGCCACGACGGAGGAGTCAACGCCGCCGGAGAGACCGAGTAGAACATGGTCGTCGCCGACTTTGGCGCGAATCGCGGCGATGTTTTCTTCGATGAACTGGCTCATTTTCCAATCCCCGGAACAATCGCAGATATTGAAAGCGAAGTTGCCGAGCATGGCTGCCCCTTGAGGGGTATGAACGACTTCGGGGTGGAATTGTAGCCCGAAGAGATTTCGGTCGAGATTCTGGATTGCGGCGAAGGGACAGTTGTCAGATTCGGCGACGGCTTCGAAACCTTCGGGCATTGCTTCAACTTTATCGCCGTGGCTCATCCAAACCTGCAACTCTTTTTCCAGACCTTGGAAAAGCGGGCTTTCGCCAGTGATTTGCATTGTGGCTTTTCCGTACTCGCGTTTGAGACCGGGTTCGACCGCGCCGCCGAGGGTGTGGGCGGTGAGCTGCATGCCGTAGCAGATTCCAAGGATTGGAATGTCGAGGTCGAATAGGGCTGGGTCGCACTTTGGGGAATCGTCATCCGGCACACTGCACGGACCGCCGGAGAGAATAATTCCTTTCGGCGCGCGCTTAGCGATCTCTTCGGCAGGCGTATCAAAGCGGATTATTTCGCAGTAGACTTTTTGTTCGCGGATACGGCGGGCGATCAGTTGGGTGACCTGTGAGCCGTAATCTAAGATGGCAATCCATTCGGTATGTTTCATAATGTTTTAATAGTTTGAACCGCAAATGAACGCGAGTGAACGCGAATCAAAATGGCGGGGGATTAGTTTGTTTTATATTCGGCCTGCTCCTCGGCGACGGCGAGAATGTCAGTTTCGTTGGGTGTGAACTCGTAAATGTTTTTCCGAGTTTTCTTCCATTTTTCAATCATAGTTGGGTTTTCGCTGGACGGAATTCCTTCTAGTAGACCGGCGATGCTGATGTCTTCGTCCAGGCATTCCCAATGGATTCCAATCGAGCTTAGTGTCCAGTTTTCTCGTTCTTCTTTTGTTCCGTGAGCCAGGCGTGGATACCACGCGGTTGGAACAGAAATCGTTCGCCCGTCTTTGAGCTCCACGGAAAGTGTTTCGTCTGTTACCACAACGTCTGATGGGGGAGGGGCTTCCATTTCAGTTAAAATATGCATTCCATGCCTCCAATAGATCTTCTTTGTGGTTTTGAGTTAGCTTGAGAAGTTCGTTGATTTCATGAGGTTTAAACCCTCTACTTTTTTGCAGCATCACGGGAGTTAGCCAAACCTTCGCAGATTTGCCGCTTTTTTCAATATGAACGTGAGGAGGTTCGCCTTTTTCGTTTGAGAAAAAGAAAAAACGACATCCGTTGATTTTTAGAATCGTTGACATTGGGGTATCAGGTTTTTAGCTTTATTTTATATTCAGCCTGCTCCTCGGCGACGGCGAGTAAGGCGGGTTCGGATGGCTCGAAATAGAGAGGGAAATCTTCTAAATGGTCAAGCGAGTTTAGGTCTATGTCGATATCCAGTTTTTCCCAGCATAAATGGAATCCATGATAGAGCACGGGGTGCATCAGGTCTTCGATCGATGCTTTTTTTAAGCATGGAAATTCGCTGAAAGGAATGAAGTGTTCCTTTGTTCCATCGTTGAACCATACTCCGAAAGGAGTGATGTTTTCAACACCTGATGGGGGAGGGGATTCCATTTTATTTAATTTTTTTGACATTATAAACGGCTTGTTCTTCGCACACATGAAAGCCTATGGGGTTGCTTTTCGGTTCCGGCTGGATCGTTAGCTCGCGAATGGCTTCAAATACGATGCGGAACTGCTCATCATACTTCGATTCAAGCTCGGTTAGTCTGCGCGACAATTCGTCACTAGATTCGATCATTTGGCGGAGTTTCACGAACGTGCGCATGATCGCGATGTTGACTTCCACCGCACGGTCGCTTTTTAGAGTGCCAGAAAGCATGGCCACGCCCTGTTCTGTGAAGACAGAAACCCGTTTTGAGTACTTGATGTCAGGGCTTTCAGAGGATGTCACAAATTGTGACATCCTCATGATTTCCTCGCGGGTCAGTTCAAACATGAAATCTTCAGGGAAACGTTTTATGTTTCGTTTGACCGCCTGATTCAGGACTTTTGTCTCCACACCGTAAAGCGCTGCAAGATCTCGATCTAGCATCACTTTTTGCCCGCGAATCCGATAGATCGCCTGTTCAACACGTTCAATGGGGATGAGGGGTTGCTCGCTCATGCTTTCTTTTCCTTTTTCATCAGATCGATGAATTCTTCGAAGAGATAGAATGGGTCATGGGGACCGGGGCAGGCTTCGGGGTGATATTGCACGCAGAAGAGCGGTAGGGTTTTGTGCCTGAGTCCGGCGACGGTTTTGTCGTTTAGGTTGATGTGGCTGATTTCAACGACGGCGGGGTCGATGGAGTCGGCGTCAATGCAGAACCCGTGGTTGTGCGAGGCGATTTCCACTTTTTTAGTGCGCAAATCTTGAATCGGCTGGTTGCCACCGCGATGACCAAATTTGAGCTTAAAGGTCGAGCCGCCGAGCGCGAGTCCGAGCATCTGGTGTCCAAAACAAATTCCAAAGGTTGGAAGTCGCGCTTCGACGAGTTCCATGACGGTTTTGACGATGTGCGGTACGCCCGCCGGATCGCCGGGGCCGTTGGAGACAAAGAATCCGTCGGGTTTGCATGCGAGGATTTCGTCGGCTGTGGCGTTGTTTGGGAAGACGCGGCATTCGCAGTTGAGGTCGTCGAAAATACGGAGCTGGTTGAGCTTGATGCCGCAGTCGAGCACGGCGACGCGGAATTTGGCGTCGGTCTTTCCACCTTCGGGGTAGGTGTACGCTTCGTCGATGGTGACTTCGCTGGAGAGGTCGCGTCCGACGAGTCCGGCGGAGGCTTTGGCTTTCGCCACCAGACTTTCTGTATCGAAATCTTCGGTGGAGACGATGCACTTCATTGCGCCTTTGTCGCGGATGTGGAGTGTAATCGCTCGTGTGTCGACTTGATCGACTCCAACGATTCCGGCCTGTTCGAGATATTCTGGAAGAGGCATGGTCGAGCGCCAGTTGCTCGCGATGCGGCTGCATTCGCCGATCACCAGTCCTTTTGCGAAGACGGCTCGGGATTCAATATCCTCGGGGTTGACTCCGTAATTCCCTATAAGAGGATAGGTCATGGTGACGATTTGACCATTATAGGATGGATCGGTGAGGATCTCCTGATAGCCCGTCATGGAGGTGTTAAACACCAATTCGCCGTAAAATTCGCCGCTTCCGGCGAACGCTCGTCCGCTGAAACATGTGCCGTCTTCGAGTGCAATAGTCGCTTTTTTCATACAGATTCCCAAATAAAATTCTCAATACGCCACGATTCTATGCGCAAACCTTTTTTACAACACATAGATCGCAGAGGATTTTCTCTTTTCGTCCTCTGCGATCTTTCGTGGCACATTCCCTGGTATGTGCTCCTTTCGCGTTCGTCCTATCGGGTCAGGGTTTTCATGGCACCCATGGAGGCACGCAGCTCTTCACCAACGATCTCAACTAGATGGTTGCGGATCTCGTGGTTCACCTCGACAAGCACTTTGTTGTCCACCGACAGGTCGGGGACTTCTAGCCCTTTTCCAATGACATCGAGCCCAACCGTTTTCATGAACTCTTCGAGCATCGGTACAGCTGCGTGAGCGAAAAGATAGCATCCGTATTCGGCGGTGTCGGAGATGATGCGGTTCATCTCAAACAGCTTCTTCCGAGCAATCGTATTTGCGATAAGCGGCGTTTCGTGGAGGGACTCGTAGTATGCCGATTCCGGCTGAATGCCCGAGTAGACCATTTCATCGAAGGCCAATTCCACTCCGGCTTTTACCATCGCAACCATAAGGATCGCTTTGTCGAAGTGTTCCTGTTCGGTGATGTCTCCCGCCGCTTCGATCGCCTCAAAATCCGTTTCGCCGGTCGCTTTGCGCCACCGCAATAGGTTGACGTCGTCATTCGCCCAGTCCTCCATCATTACACGAGAGAATTCTCCGGAGATGATGTTTTCCATGTGTTGCTCGAACAAGGGGCGCAAGATCAGCTTCAGCTCTTCAGAGAGCCCGAATGCTTTTAGTTTTGCGGGGTTCGTTAGACGATCCATCATGTTGGTGATGCCGCCTTGTTTAAGTGCTTCTGTGATGGTTTCCCATCCGTATTGGATGAGCTGAACCGCCCAGGCTTTATCGATGCCATTCTCGGTCATTTTATCGTAGGAGAGGAGTGCGCCCGCCTGCAACATGCCGCAAAGGATCGTCTGTTCGCCCATCAGGTCGGATTTCACCTCGGCAACAAAGGAGGATTCAAGTACGCCTGCTCGGTCGCCGCCTTGTGCAACACAAAGGGCCTTCGCGATCTCCATTCCGTTTTCGTTCGGATCGTTTTCTCCATGGCACGCAATCAAGGTTGGAACCCCGAAACCGCGTTTGTATTCCTCGCGAACCTCCGAGCCGGGGGATTTTGGAGCCACCATGATTACGGTTAGGTCTTCACGAATAATCGTGCCCTCTTCGACAATATTAAATCCGTGCGCATAGCAGAACGTCGCACCCTGTTTCATGAGAGGGACAACCGTTTCAACCACGTTCGTGTGCTGTTTGTCGGGAGCGAGGTTCATCACGATATCGGCGGACGGAAGCATTTCGGCGTAGGAACCAACCGCAAACCCGTTCTCGGACGCATTCAAGAATGACTGTCGTTTTTCTGCGATGGCTGCATCGCGCAACGTATAAGAGACATCGAGCCCGCTGTCGCGCATGTTTAAACCCTGATTGAGCCCCTGTGCGCCACAACCGACGATTACAATTTTCAGGCCCTTCGCGGCCTCGATTCCGTTCGAAAATTCCGCAGCATCCATAAAGCGGCATGTACCAAGTTCGGCAAGTTTTTCAGAAAACGACAATGTGTTGAACCAATTCTGTCCCATGAGTATTCTCCTTCTTTTAATAATTAAAACGCTTCATAGAGTACCTCAACTCGCATGTTGCGTAAATTGAAATGACTTAAAAAATCGTCTACGGGTAGGCGTGCTGAAGGTATTTCGACAAATCCCTCCATATATAACGTCAACGCGGGCTTATCTGAATGTATAGGAATGATTTTAATGCTTTTTTTCTGGGTGCCCTTTCTGCGGATCGCCTTGTAGACGGCGGTCAGCTCGACGCTTTCTCCTGGGTCAATGACCCGTTTATCCATTCGTCCTCTTGTGCAACCGCAAGAGGTATGCACATATTTCAGCATAAAGCTCAGATCGCCCTCGTTGCGAATTGTGAAGACGTTCGTAATCACCGCCGACTGATCGACCGTCCCGAACCGATAAACCGGCTCGTCGCATACCAATCGATAGCCCTCTACCGCTTTTCCAAGGGTTGGAAAAAACAAAAGAAAAATGGAAACGCCTAAAACCTGTCGCAATCTAAACTTCATAAAACCCCCTACATTTGGAACTGAACCCACACTATAGAACATTAGAGCTCATACAAAACGAATATTTTTTGATTTTATAGTTGAGCAAAATCAGAGATGCTTCCGTTTTTATCATGAACAAGCATCTACAACTATTTATCGAGCGGTACACGGAACTGGAACGCGAAGTGCAACGCCTTGTTACAGGCCTGTGCAATTCGCTCTGCGCTCAGTGTACCCAAATCTGCTGCCGAGCCGACATCTGTGAAGAGGCAATCGAGAGTCCATTTCTACGCTTAATCAACAAGCGCACGCAGCTCGATAGCGATGCGTACGGATTTCTTACGACCACTGGATGCGGCATTGAAATCGGTCGCCCAACCGTTTGCTACGAATATTTTTGCTACGACCACCTCTATTATCAGCCAGATGAAGTACACGAAAAGGTGATGCGTGTTTTGGGCGCTCTCCCAGCCCACGCAACACGCAACGCAATCGGCGATGCGCCGTTATCCGAGATCCTTCAAGAAGAAAAACTAGCCGAGGTGGATTTCCAAACCTTGGAAAAACAACTCGGCGAAAGTTTCCAGGCCTTGGAAGCCATCAAATCCTTCTACAACGAAGGAGCCCTGCCGGAGAGTTCCGACAGGGCGCTAGATCGAATCACGTTCAGCGAATAAAGGGAGAAAATAAAATATCAGAACAGCTGATTTCGCAGTTGTTTGCCTAGCGATGAAAGTTAACATAAAATAAAACAGATAAAACCGTTGTTCAAACGTAGATAGTAGGGTAAAAATCTGATGTATTGAATGTAAGGAGGATTGAACAATGACCGCAGAAAAGAAAAAGTATTTGACGCTCGAAGATGTGGCAGAGCTGCTGGGGGTCAACTATCAGTTGATTTATCGCCTCGTGCGTGCCGGAGAATTGCCTGCGATTCGACTGGGGCGCATCTATCGGGTGACCCTGGAGGACTTGGATGCCTATTTGGAAGCAAAAAAAACGACGAAATTCGGAATTTGCGCCGCTTGCGGAACGAGATATAAAAGCAACTTATCGCTCGATAACCAGTGCGAGATTTGCGCCCGCCCCATTTGTAAAGACTGCTGGACACGAAAGGGTGTTCGGCGTTGCGATGAGCATGAAGAAAAGGAGAGTGCATCGTGACGAGAAGCAGTGGGTCGAAAAAAGAAAACCATCAATCATTAATCAAAAATCGAAAATGCCAAGGAGATCGTTATGGGCTTGTTTAGGGATACCTGCACAAAATGTGGTGCAAAAGTGAAGAAGGCTGCAAAATTCTGCAGCAAGTGCGGGACAACTCCAGCAAATGGATGGTGGAAGTGTACAAACTGCAAAAAATGGGTTGGCGCAGGCTCGGAGTTCTGCTGGAGTTGCAAAACGCCGATGCACGTGGAGAGTCGGGGCGCACTCGAGGGCGGCAAGTGGTCGCGCGAGCAGGGCGTGTTCGCAGAGCGCTTCGAAATCGCAGACCTGACGCCGCTTCTAACGCGTGGGCTCACAATTGATACGGGCTGTTCAGCCATGATCCTCAGCGAGGGGGCTCTAAAGGAGGTGCTTGGCGCCGGCCATTATACGCTCGATTCGGTTGCATCGCGTATCTCACGCTGGGGCACGCCGTCTCCTAAATCCGTCATTCTTATGGATTCCGCAGAAGTGGGTGTTCCGTTGCGTGTGAATAATCTACGCACAAAGGAGGATCTGCCAGTGGAATTCTACGGCGAAGTGGTTTTCCTGTTTAACCCTAATCAGGCAGAGTCGTTTATTCAAAACGGACTGAAGGCGGAACGGAAACTGACCGTGGATAATGTATCGGAGATGCTGGCAAATGAAGCCCGCTTTATTCTCTCGTCGCACTGCCAAGAAAATACAATAGAAGATCTGATTAAAGACCCGATTCGACGCTTGGCGCTGGAGGATCGATTGATCGACGAGCTCTCGCAGGTTCTTCCAAGCCTTGGAATCGAACTCATACGCTTGGGCGGATGCGACTTCACGGGACCTGACTACGAAAAACTTCGGGCGCAATCGGGGGAACTCGAAACCACCCGCCGAAAGCTGGAACTCGATCAGCGGATGCGTGAACTGGTGACATCGAACACGATGGGGGAGATGAAATCGGAAGCAGACATGGAGGAATATGTCGCGCAACTGGCGCAGGAACGCGATATCGGCGACGAAGACCGCTCACACGAGCTAAACCTGCTCAAACAAGTCCACCGCCACGAACTGGACGCCGTCGAAGTCGCCGAAACCATGAAGCTGGAGATGGAAAAAGTCGGTCACGACATTGACATTCAGGTTCAGTGGGACGGCTACAACCGCGAAAAAACCATCGCCGACGCAACCGCTGCGGCAGGCGCACGGGCCGCAACCTTCGACCAAGAAGCCAAAGAAACAGAGCAAGCCCTACTGTGGCGGAAACAGAAAAACGAACTCAAACAACAGGACCTGAAAGCAAAGGCAGACATCTATTCAGGGCAGAGCCTCGAAACCATGATTGCTCTGGTGGAAGACTCCCAACAACGCGACCAGCTGCTTGCACTACACAAACAACAACTTCAAGCGGGCATCTCCGAAAAGGAGATCTTTGCACAAGCAAAACTTGAATCGCTGGAAGAACAAAAACGGATGACAACAGAAAACGCCGACCGGTTAGAAGGCATCATGAAAGACGCGCTTAAAGCCATGGGCAATGCAACGAAAACAGAAAACACAATTGTGAAGTAAGAAGTTAAGTTTAAAAACAAATAGAAAGGAAATGAATATGAAAATGAAAAAACAATGGATTAGTATCGGATTTCTCGTAATGGCTGGGTGGGTTTCGGCGGCAAACCGCGCGATGGACTACGCGCTCGAAGATGCCGCGTATAACGCAACAGTCGCTCTGCGCAACGCGAATATCGAGTTCAAACGAATCGCCGTACTTCCTCTCGGAAACGATTCAGAAGGGCTCACCCCGCTTCTTCGGTCGGAGCTGGTGAACTATTCTGGTCATTTGGAGTTCTTTGTTCGCAACGACGCCGAATGGGATCTGCTTTTAAAAGAAATTGAATTCGGTGACCGCCGCGGCGACGTGATGGATACATCTACAATCCAGAAATTTGGAAACGTCAAAGGGGTGGACGCAATCCTTTATGGTTCTGTGCGCGAAGCCAGCCCATTCGCCAACGGCGATGGGCTTGTCCGCCTCAACCTCATGCTTGCCGACGTGGAAACAGGCCAACAAATCTGGGCAGGAATGATCGAAGGAGAATACTCCGCGCTAACCCCACCAGACATAACACTCCAACGCGCAGCAAAAGCCTCAGCAACCGAAGCCGCAGAAGCATTCGCCGTAGCAAAAGATCGGCTTGGCGAGGTTGACATCCTCATCTTCCCCATCATCAAAAACCGCTTCGACTTCTCAGACCAAATCAGCACACCGTTTATTCACCAAAGCGACAACAAAATCCGCTTCTTCAAAGATCTTGGGCTTCAGAAAGGCCACCGAAAAGTTCTAAACAGCGTCAAAAGCCGAGTAGAGGACTACTCTTCCATCCCGGACGTGCTTGCATTGCTCGGAGATCTCACAGGCGCAGGCGTTATGGTCAAAGATGAGAAAACCGCAAACGAACCGCGTAAAGCTGTATTGATCGGTCAGGTCGGCGAACTAATCAAAGATAACCTCACAACATCCCTCCCTCTCACACTAACCTTAGTTGACGTCAAAACTGGACAAGTCCTCTGGGGAATCAGCGTGGAAACGATGGATATCAACACCCGCGAACTCGCCATCGATGCTGGCGGATTTGCTTACGATGTAGTTGGACCGGTCCTGAAAAAACACGGAATCAAAATTCTTATTGGAATCGTTTCCGTTATCGCTATTGGTCTTTTCCTTAAAGCAATCAGCCGGCCGAGGTAAGGCGGAGAGCGGAGATCAGAGGTCAGAAGTCAGAGATCAGAATAAATATAAAACAGAGTCGATTTAATTGACAAAAGGAGAAGTAAATGAAGAAAAAAGTAAAAAACGCAATAGGACTCGGAGCGATAACCATATTTTTAACAGGGTGTTCAACCGTGGAAACGAATCGAGGAACGAGAGGCATTGATCGTCAACATGTAACACCAGTGCAAGAATCCATCATCGTGCGAAGCGACATTCCGGTTCGAGTGGTCGAGCACGGTTCGGAATCCACCGACGTCAAAGATCTGGTTTCCAGCGAATTGGCGCAAGCCGGTTTTGCTATCAACGATGCCACACCCTATATAACCGTCTCGCTTGCCACAAAAGTGATCCCATTCGACTCATTTGGGGGCTACCACATCTACGAAGGCGGATGCTTCATCAACGTAACACGAGAGGACTCTCGGGTTCTTCTCAACAAACAAATCCGTAAAAAGGGAAATCGCGAGTTGGAAAAAGGACGCGCCTTTGACGCAGCCGAGGACCTACTTGCGCCGGAAGTCGCAGAAGAAGTCATTCGAGTCTGCACCGAAAAAACCACCGGTGTTGGCTCCGTAATCGTCACACTCAAAGGGATCTCGGACAAAAGAGCTCTTCAATTTTCTTCAGCGATGAGAAAAAGGCGAGGCATCCTCTCCTGCCGTCGGATTGACGAAGATAAAAAGCTCTACATCTACCGCATCATTTATAACGCCAGTAACTACCCAGACGGCATCCAAACCATCGTCAACAGAGCCGCTGGTAAATAAAACCCACAAAATCACGAACGCCCCGCACGACGGGGCGGTTTTTTTAATGTAGGATAAGCATCCTGCCTGTCCGGTCGAAGGGAAGGCGGAGAGAATGTCGAATGTTGAACAAGGAATATCGAATGTCGAAGTCGGTGCAGAACGATTTTTTACCACCCGCTGCGCTAGAGGAACTTCGGAGGACGTCAGAGGGGATAGATAGTTTTTATGAAAAAATATGACGATTTAGATGGGGCGGAGAGTCTTCGTGG
>JAOZMR010000034.1 GCA_029934215.1 Pontiellaceae bacterium
TTTTCCCGACATACTGGACTTATCCTGTCGCGACGTGCGATTCGTGATCAAAAACTGATCCTGCTCGTCCTCTGTGTTTTTAAAAGACGTTTTATATGATGGCGGATCAAACGAACCCAAATTGATCACGCGCGCGTGATCAATTCAAAGGTCAACTCTTACTCAGCAGCCAAATGCTTGCATTTCCCCTTAGAACGCTTCCCGAGCTTAGACCGACCAGACCTCTCGTTCGACACCTCACAAGAGAGCAGCTTCTGCAAACGCTCTTCAACTTTCTGCGTCCTATTAGTCACAGCATCCGCAAGCCGAGCCTTCATACTCTCCATGTTTGCCTCAGCCTGTTTAAGCCGTTTACGAAACTCCACATGCATTCGGTCCGCGTCCTCAATCAGCTTAGAACGAAGCTGATTAATCAGCTCGGTCTTTTTAACCTCATCCAGTTCGACACGAGCCGCTTCTGCCAGCGTTTTAATAGCCTTGCGATACTCTTTCTTTTCCGATCGATGCTTTTGCTTATCTGCCTCTTTACACCCACGTTCTTGACGTCGACGCGATGGCGAACTCGAGTTTTTTCCGTCGGGCTCAACAGAACACCAACCCGCCGAAACACTACCAGACACCACAACACCCACTAATATACCTACGATCCATTTCTTCATTTTTGTCTATCCTTACCTATTACATTTTAACAACAAGATCGCCTGACATGGCCAGTATCAAGCTCTCCAACTCAACCAGATCCTCTTCGAACTGATCGCCCCAAGCATCCACCTCCGTATCCGCCACCACAGCGACCTCCGTTGATGCATCCTTGAAATCAAGCGTACTTACAGCCAACACCAAGCAAGCTGAAACCAAAAAAACAGGCTTCCAAACCTTGGAAAAAGTGAAACCCCAGCGTTGCTCTTTTCGCAAACGCGCGACAATCCTTTGGGTTGCCCACGGCTCTGGCTCAGGGGTTGAGACCGGAACCGCCTCAAAAAACGATTTCAGGTCTGCTCGCTTTTCCTGCGTCTTTTGGCAGGCATCCAACACGCGCCGTTGACGCGCCGAGAGTTCGCCGGACTGTTCGAGAAAAATAAGTTTTTCTAATTTTGAAATTTTCATATCTCCACCTCCTGCAAATCCTGATATTCACCCGCAAGTTCTTTCCGAAGTTTGGAAACCGCATACTGCATTCGCGCCAGCGCGGTATTAATGGAACACCTCTGCACCTTTGCGATCTCCTTAAAAGAGAGCCCAGCCTGCATTCGAAGCCAAAACACCTCACGTTGCTCGATAGGCAACGCAGACGCGGCAGCATCAATTCGAACCCCCAACGCTCGCCCGTCCGCTTCGTCTGCCGGAGTCAAGCCCGCCCCAGGAAGCACATCGCACAAAGCAACCCCATCGTCACAAGACGGTGTTTCCAAAGAAAGCGTTGGTCTCCTTCGACGAATGCGATCAATCATCAAATTATGCGCAATCCGAAACAACCAACTGAGCAATTTCTTTTGACGATAACGATTCATATTCTTAATCGCCTTCACCCACACCTCCTGAAACACCTCATCTGCATCCTCGCGCCCATCGGAAAACTTATAAATGAACCCAAACAAAGGGGCCTTATACTTCTCGACCAGCTCGCCGAGAGCCTCCGCATCGCCTTTCCGATAAGCTGACAGTAATTGTACATCGTCTTGATCCATGGTTTTCATCTTTGGTTTATCGCGTTTCATGACACATAACGTGATGATGCGGTTTTTTATTGCAGATAAAAAAGTTTTAGATGAAAAAGCGACAGAATCCAGCCTTTCCCGACCTAAACAATGGGTAAAAAACGCAACAACAGATCCGCACCTCCGCCGGAAACTTCCAAACATTGGAAGATTTACTACCACGCCTTAGCGTGGTTGCCCAACGGATGAAGGACTCTAAATCAAGCTCCAGCCCTCATACAAAACACCCATTTCAGAGTTTTGTCTTGCAAGTTGAATGAAGCCAGTTCAATCCCTTTTCTCTGACTTCCTCCGAATTTCCTCTAGTGCTGAAAGCGAAGCGACACATAATTTTTGTATTCAAAAATAGTGATGCAGGAACGGTTCATCCACTAATCTACACGAATGGAGCCGGAGAAGAAAGGTTCCCATGGATGAATGGCACTAAGTTAAGCCCCTTATTCTAGACCCTATCCGAAAAGCGTTTTATGTTAACATATTCCGCCCGCGCATCTCCGCCTTGGATTTCCTCAATGATTTCGCGCCCGATCAGCCAATAGGCGAGCACCATATTGGAATTAACCGCCCGCACGACATTCCCGCGCGCCTGCTCCAAAATGGAAACAACCCGATCAAAGAGCTGCTCCCCATCCACATCCATTTTTCCAATTTTGTTTTTCATTATATATTCCTCTGACTTCCTCGGCTGTTTACTCTAGCGATAGCGGGTGGTGAAAAACCGTTCCGCACGGTTCCAACCTTTGGAAAATCTGCGTCAATCTGCGTAATCGAGCGCAGCGGGCGGACAAACTCTTCCCTTTTCCAATGCTCGGATTCCTTTGCGTTCCTTGTGTTCTTTCGCGGTTAAATTTCTTATTTCGTTTTCGATCACAGTTCATCGCCCAGCTCCGCTTCCAATTCTTCAATAGAGGGCAAACTTGATTTCAAATTGTCCGGCAGCGACTGAGTCAATTCGTATTTTGAGACTCCAATGGGTTTGTGAATGTCGCTCAATGCATATTCTACAACCACCCGATCACGCGATTTGCACAAGAGGATTCCAATCGTTGCTTCGTCCCGTTCGCCGCGCAATTGTTCATCGACCGCTTTTAGATAAAAATTCAATTTCCCCGTATATTCCGGTTCAAACTCAACTGTTTTCAATTCCACCACGACATAGCAATGCAACGTTGTGTGATAAAAAAGTAGATCGAGAAAGAAGTCGCGCGATCCGACCTGAAGAGCTTTTTGTCTACCGATAAATGCAAAACCCGCCCCAAGCTCTAGAAGAAAGTTCGTGACATGTTTCGTCAGCGCGGTTTCCAGTTCGCGCTCGTTGTAGTCTTTCGTCAGTGTGAGGAAATCAAAGTTGTACGGGTCTTTGATCAATTATTGCGCAAGATCTGACTGAGGAGTCGGCAAGGTCGCCGCGAAATTGGTAATTGCTTTACCTTCGCGGCGATAGAGACCGCTTTCAACTTGATGCACCAGCACGCTACGACTCCAATTATGCTCGACGGTTTGCCTCACATAGTAGAGAGCCTCCTCCACGTCCGCGCATTTGGAAACAATTGCTCGATTATGCCCCCACGGAATCTGAACCAAGTCACTCACAAGTTGTGACTGCAAATATGGAGCAGGCTGCTCCACATTTGGCGTTATCGGTAACTCTGGAAATTGGGCAACAGCCTGTTTCCCAATTGTGGCACAGCCTGTGCCACAATTTGTAAAAGACTCGGCATAAAACAAATACCATCGTTTTATATATTGGATATTGTTCAGCGAAAACCCTGTCATATCCGGGAATTCAGCCATTAAATCCGTGCTCAATTGCTTGAGAAAACCGCTCCCCCACGCTGCGTTTTTCTGGCGTTCGACGATATCCGCGCCCAACTCCCAATAGAAAATCAGCAATGCCGAATTCACCTGCACCGCCGCCTTCAATTGCGCCTGACGAACCCGTAGCTTTACGTCTTTTAATCAATCGCGATAATCGGTTATTCCTTTCAATTCATTTTTGTTTTTCATGATTTTTCCTCCACCCAACCTCAACATCTAAAACCGCAAACCCTTCCAACCCTTGGAAGCAGGCTGAGCCTGCACCCTTGCTTTTCCAAGCATTGGAAAATTCCCCGCAAAAAGGTTTGCAAGCGATAGAGCCGTTCTGAAAAGCCGCCTGCACCATCTGATCCCGCGTCCGGCTGAAACGGTCGATATACCTATCAACAAAACGCACCGTCACATCATACGCCAACTGAGCAACCTGAAAGCCCTTCAGCTTTCGATGTCCGCCATGCGTCGGAATGAGTGGTTCATTGCTCATACTTTCGAAGCTCTTTCGCGAAACGGTTTGGTTCCAAATTTGATAGATCAAATCCTTCCGACGGGAAGCCCTCCGCGGAACAGGTCAAAAGATCGTGTTCATCAATAACATGTTCAGGAACGGCGTACGGCGGGCCATTCCCCCAACTGGGATCGTCGTTTTGAAAATCGTCCAAACAAATGGCGACCACGACACGAGTCCCCACATCCGTACAGCGATACCGCTGATAAGACATCTCAAACTCCATCCCTATTTTGAAATCGGTTGGTTTCATTTTTCTACGTAATCTCTTGCGTTCCAACTCCTGCTTCCAAAACGGAAATCCACTTCTTTTCAGCAAGAGCATCCAACGCGACTCCGATCTGACGATCAGAAAATCTCTTTTTCCTCTCATTCCACTGATGAACAACAGAAACAACATCCTTACGGGAAAAGACATTTTCGCGTGTAACGACCCAATGAACGGTAGAAAGCAGTTCCAGCCCAAACGGAGTTTCAAATCCATCCACAAGGTCAACAACCCGACGAAAACGATCCTGAGTATCATTTTGGTTCGCGAGAAACCTCTGAGCATCTTCATAAGCACCCGAAACTAAAGAGATTTGCTTGTTTGGATCATCTCCACCATCGGCATAACCTGATAACAAATGACCTTCGACCACATTTAACACATGCCTAAGATTTTCTGCGTAAGGACCATAATGATGCTTGCGATACTTTAGCTTTAAATCCTCTCCCGCCTCCTGCATGAAATACATCAACTTATGCACCTCAAGCAACGTAACAAACGGATCCATCAACCCGTCCAAATAACGCTGAATCAACTCAACCAACGCCGCTCGCCCTGGGGTCATTCGCGGACGCTCCTTCGCACTAACGGTCTGCCCAGAAGATGGTGCGCCATTGGGCTCAAAAACAACAACATGAGTATCAGTTAGCGGCTCAAACGCGCGCTCTATTCGATCCTTGACCTCCTCCCAATTCAGCCCGCCCAACCCGCAACCTAACGGCGGAATGGCTATTGAACGAATCTGTCTCTCTTGAATCACCCGAACCAAGCCAACCAAACCCGACTCAACATCCTCCATTCGGCTTTTGCCGCGCCAGTGCCGTTTGGTTGGGAAATTTATGATAAAACGTGGATTCACAAACAACCCCGAATCAAAAACAAACATCCGACCCGGTTGAACCCTCTCCTGTTTGCAGGCAGCGGCATACGCCTTAAAATTTTCGGGAAACTTCTTCTTAAACTGGAGAGCGATACCACGCCCCATCACCCCCACGCAATTGACCGTATTAACAATCGCATCGACCTCGGTTTTAAAAATATCGCCTTTTTTCAATTCAATCATGATTTAGCCCCTAATAATACCAGTCCCGTTTTATCTCCACCTCAGTGGCAACACCAAAAGAAGCCAAGATTTCCTTCACCTGCGTGTCGTACGCCTGAGAATACACACCGACTCGATCCACCAAATGCCAAGGGAACTCCTTCTCCAACAAAAACTCCGCCTGCTTCTGCTCTTTGCATTGTCGCCAATCCGCAGCATCCATCGCTTCCCAACAGACTTGATCTAGGTTGCTCCACTCCGAAAAATCGTCGAAATAATATGATCCGGCATTCGAATCAGTAATTGCCCAACGTCTGCTATTTTGTCGTGCCCAAACGTACACCTTTCGCAAATCTGCTTCCAGATGAATGACAGGTTCCTGCCCGCCCGCATATCCCAAATCCGGATGGTTTCCCTGACAAATCAAATACAACATGATCGAGCGCGGACAAAAATAGAACGGAACACAATCACCCACATGAAGGTCTGGAAAACTCCTGAAAGTCAGCTCATTCAGCCGCCGCATCTTAATATGCGACATACCGATCGTCGTTCCCTTCGGACTCTGACGCACAATCTCCGCGTCGCACAACAAGCTGCCGCTCGCCAAAATAGAAGAGAGCTTATCCACATGAACAATGTGGTAAATCTTAGGCTCCGCTGGAACATATTCACTCATAAAAATACCCTTTCCGTATACCCGCATTCCAACCTTTGGAAACCTCCCCGCAAAAAGGTTTGCAAGCGTCTCGCTTGCATTCGGGGACTGGCAAGCGAGACGCTCGCCCTACTTTCATACGTCCAACCCTTGGAAAAAATCATAGCCCCCTCCGCTGAGTTCGCACGCAATAGAGACGTTCCGTTTGAACTTGTAAGAAATCCTTACAAGTTGCCTCCAGCGCCAACTCACCCTCTCCATAAATACTTTTCAGATGGGTCGTTATATTTTGAGGAGTCGTCTGAAAAAGCTCAGCCATCATGGCCTGCTTCAGCCAAACCGTTTCATTCTCCAACCGAACATCCAAACGGATGTCCCCGTCTGCTTTCTGATAAATGAGCAATTCTGAATCGTTATTCATTCTTTCACCTCCGCTTAACCTCAACATCTAAAACCGCAAACCCTTCCAAACATTGGAAGCAGGCTGAGCCTGCACCCTTGCTTTTTCCAACCCTTGGAAGTTTCCATCGAAAATTGCACACAACTCGTTTGCATTCATCACCATAGCCTCCTACATCTACGTAGACTTATTCCGGGAAACATCCAAAACGAATACATCGATACGTCCTGCGAGTTCTTGCGGAAGTTTTGCTTCGATACTCTGTTTCAGCATCTCCGCATTTTCGATTCCGTGGTTTTTGCGGTTTGCGACCTTTTCGTTTTCTCCAAACCAAAGTGCAAGAAAAACGCCCTGTTGCTCTGCGTCTGGGTGACTAGCGTAACGATCATACAACTGCGCGGACGCAGCTGTGTATAAATCCTTATGCCACTGCCCTTTAACCTCTACAACAAGCAATCGTCTTTTCCCGTCAATCACTTTGGTCGCTGTAAAGTCACTACGTTTTTCATCCTTTAACTGATGTTCCAGAGTCACAGAAATGCCTTGCGGCAGAAGCTTCAAACTGAGGCGCTCTGCAATAATTTTTGTAGATCTAACTTCGCTCAGTCGTTCTTCCTTTTCATAAAATTGATCAGCGGGATTAAACTCTCCACCATCAATGTCTTTTTGGAAATCTTGAAGTTCTTGAATCACAAGTTGACGCAAATCTTCCACGGAGACTACGGCGTCATGATCCAGACCATTTACAATTTCCAGAGGTGTCGGTGGCTCGAAATCCATCAACGCTTTCTTTCTCATCTGACCAGCATGTATGCTTTTCAAATTATTATGCAGATCCGTGCAACGCGGATCGTCAAGCAATCGGTTGAGAACCGGGATTGCATCATCGGGGGCATCTGAACTCAACAACCAAACGATATCGGTCAAAAAACGGTATGCTTTCTCTCCTTTGGGACTCATTGACCCCCAATGGTTCGGGAGGTCGACCTTCGGCCACTTGTCGATAAAAGCATCCAAAATAGCTTCAACCTTCATCGCTGTGAACTTTGGCCAATAGAGATACTCGACAGAGTTCGTTCGTCCAGATCGACTATAAAATAGAAGCACCGTATCTTTATCTGCTTTGAGCCAGTTCCAGTATAACTCAGGGATGTCGTTTAAAAAGTACCAGGCGCGCACGAACCAAAACGTTCGCTCTTTTTCAATCTCTTCATTGTCCGTTGGGTTGGGCCAGTTGAACATCATTTCCCGGCATCGCTCTTCAATTATTTCCTTCAACGCATCCCGATTGCCATGCTGAACCGCCATTTCAAAAAGGGTATTCAGCGGAGTGAACGCTAACTCTCGAAAATTCTTCAACCACTCAACGGAGAGTTTTGCACGCAAATGTCCGAATGCTTTTTCACTTTTCAACAACCAAATATCAGGGTTAGCACATCTCGGATGAGCCAGTTGTGGCTCAACATACTGTCGCAAAAACTCTTCAGCAGTCACTTGATCGGGGAATATGAGTCGATTCACTTCGTTTTCAAGAGCTTTGAGTTCTTCAGATGAAACGGCTCTGTAGCTCATATGAATGTTAGTACGTAACGCTCTTAGAAGTGACAGGTCTACTTCTTCCAGATTGCCTTTATCACGCATGATCTCCAAACACGCCGCATAAAGGATTTGTTCCGAGGTTTGATACTGTGAGGCGCACTGCAGCTCAGCGAGCTTGGGCAGATCTGGAACAAGAGGAGCTATAAAATCAATGCTGTTTCTAAGCGCGTTCCGAACCAATATTTCATCACCAAACTCGGTCTCAATTTTTTCTGGAGACTGAAGCGTCAGCTCAGCAAATCTTTTTAAACAACTCCAATGGCGTCCCGCCTCGACCGGCTCGCGGTTTTCTTTAACATATTTGATGTTAGATGCATGGCTTTCGTTTTGTTTTCTGCGGATACATTTCAGGCTTCGGCTATGCCTGACACGCCCCGTGGAGTTATTTTCTGTAAATTGATTTACAGCATCCTTGTTCGCTCTGGTCCACTCTCGCATGAATAAGGGCTTTTCCAATGCGTGTTCGCGCATGTGTCGCCGCAAGTCATTTGGACCTCGTTCGTCCTTATCTCGATAGTAGTCATGCCTAGCCAAATAGACCGCCCACAAATTGGGGTTGTCGATTTCAAAAGCCAAATCGACGATAAAGCTGTTGTCACCAGCTTGGAAATTGAGCCCGGAGTGGGAGTAACCACTGAACGTATCGTGTAGGGTGTCGAGAATCTCGCCACGATCCGTCAACCCATCGAACACATGCGCGATAATGGCTCGGCGCAAGTTGTCATCTTTATGAAGCACATTCACCGCTTTGCTTTGGTCTGCGCTCTTACGTCCATAAAAGTTCAGGGGGTTGATCCATTGCCAAATTTGTAGAGGGTTAAAAGGAGGTGTTGCTAATTCAAAATAACGATCCAGCAACAAACCGGCCATTTTGCTTATCCCTGTGCGGCACTCACACTCATACGATTTTTTTCCGCATTCACACACTAAGTCTTTCGTCAATCCGTCCAGGAGCTTCTCTGTAGTAGCGAGGTCCAACTCGGCGACAAATTCCCGTAGAAAGTAACGATTTTCCATTTCGCGGTTATTTCGATCTGAACGATCAGGATATAAGCTTGAGCAAACTCTAAGAAACTCTTCCAGATAAGATCGTTCAAATGAATCCAAGCCTACATTTTTGATGGTTTCTGCAGCAATACCTAGAGAAACGTTACTGGCCTCAGAAATCAAAACATCCAGCCCCGCGCGTTGCTCATCATCACTGATGTCGCGCAAGCATCTGTTCGCTAACAAACGAGTTTTTTCGCTTTCAGTCGGCTCTAATGTGAGTTGGCGCAACTCATCTTTTAGTTGTTCGATTGCCGGCGACCCGACTAGCAGTTCCAGAAGCAGACCACGCAAGTCCCCTTCACTTCCTCCCATGAGAAGAGGTTTAATATCCTCCACAACATCTGGAGTGAAGAATCCTGCAACACTAAATCTGCGCCAAAAATCTCCCCGTCGAAAATAGGGATCCGTTACTTCCGCATCTTTCAACTGCCTTAGAAGCAAACGTTTTGATGACGGTTCAAGCTGGGAAGGATCACCATTCGCAAGCACAGCATAAGGATCCAGCTTGATCGCAGCTTGCGCGATAGATTTGATTCCGAGCGCAGCCATCCACCCCAGCAAACCTCGCAACTCATCTCGCACCGTTGAGTTTGGAGCGATAATTGACAGGCACTTAGCTACCGTTAATGAATCTGATACATCAGCGATTCGCTTCGTTAGATAATCTGCAGCACAATACTCCGCAACGATCTTGTGAACGTACCGATGCTGCCCCTCGCTGTCTCCCGGCTTGAAGAGGCGTGTTGCCAAGATGCAACCAGCAACAATATCGCCGCTGACCACCGAGGTCAGCAACGGATACATCTGGTTTTTGGCGGCTTCGCTTGTGCATACGCCCTCCGCGCCTGATAGCAGGAGTTTGGTGAATACATTTGCTGAGATATAAACCTTTTCAGACGTCGATAGAGGTGGGCGCGTTGTAGCCACACCAAGGTTTACTTCCTTTGCCAGACCTTCAACCGCTTTTGCAAAGATTGATCGTTTGTCGTCAAAATGTCTTCCGCTTTCAACATAGGCATAAGCAAATAGTTTAAGAAACTCGGGGTTTGGGAGAAGCATTTCTAAATCAAATCGAGTGACCTCGGCTTGAAACGTTGCAAAGTCCTCTTTTGGGAAGTGATGATCAAAAATCTTTCGCTGTTCTGTTTCATCAAACACACAGAGCCGAACTACCAGCGGTTCAACCCCAGTGAACTCTTTAAACGCGACTGTTGCAGCTTTCTCCCACTCGCTAGATCGACTCGACAAATATATATGAGTTGGTTTGGTTGCGGTAGCCTTGCCAAGAAGTTTGGAAATTCCGGATGCGTCTACTTTTGACAACTCATCGAATGCATCAATCACGAGTGGAATATTTTTTGCCGTTTCTTCCGTGTACGCGAATTTGTTCGCTGTCACGACGGTTGCTCCAAGCTGACGGGCGAGACTCCCCATAAGCTCTGTTTTCCCCGCGCCGGGTTCTGCCAATATAACAACGTAATTAGAAGCGGCGAGTAGCTCCGCTTCCGTGTATGTCTTTTCATTAATTGAAAGGCAACGTTGGATGTAAAAAGTTGAGTTCATGATATATGAAAAACATTGATAATATTTTTCATCCATTGTTCCATTTTATTATGCATAACTAAACCTCTTGCTTCTTCGGTCAAACCCGCGAAGTTCCAACCTTTGGAAAAACTCACCGCCCCCTCCGCTGGGTTCGCACGCGATAGAGACGTTCCGAAAAGCCGCCTTCATCTTCAAACTGTTTCGCCAACGTATCACTCTGGCGGGACAGCAACGCGCATGCCACACCAATCAAAACCAGCGCGGCATTTGCAGAAATCTCCGCGATATTCTGAACGCCCGACCGAGCCGCCTGCACCATTTGATCCCGCGTCCGGCTGAAACGGTCGATATACCTATCGACAAAACGCACCGTCACATCATATGCCAACTGATCAACCTGAAAGCCCTTCAGCTTTCGATACCCGCCATGCGTTGGAATGAGTTGTTCATTACTCATGCTTTCTCAATATCCAGTTCAGGCAATGCGTTGACGAGGGCTGTGGTTTTTAGGGAGACGGTGATGACTCGCTGGAAGAGTTCTAATGGATATTTGGCGTTGCCGATGGTTTCCGTTGCCCAGAGGTTGGCGTCGTTGACGATGCCGCTCTTTTTGTCCGTGGTGACCGATTGCCGCTCCATCACCCATTCCAGCGCGGGTTTGCCGTTGACGATGTAGTCGTACGCTTCCAACGGTATGTCGCGGATCGTGATCTTCTCGTTGTAAATGACGGTGCTTTTGTCGGCGACGCTTTTGCCGTCGTTGTTCCGAACCTTGGAAAACTTCATTTTTACGACGCGGTAATCTTCCGGCTTTAAGCTCTTTTCGCCTTTGCCGAGATCGAGTTTAACGGGATGTTTTTTGACCGTTTCATAATTGAGATGAAGCTCCGCTAAATCGCGCCCTGCTTTGGAGAACGCCCAAAAGTCGGTGGCCTTTTTAACCGCAGGAATGCGCGGCAGCTCTTTGGTCAGATTGTCCGCGTAGCGCGTCCGATATTCCGGCGAGTGCAACAATCCGTAGATATAATAAAACAGATCTTCTTTGGTGATGCTTTCGCCGGGATATTTTCCAAGAAAATGACCCAGGCCCGCATCGCTGATTCCGTCTTTGCGCGTATAGCCGTTTTCAACCTTTCCGCCAAACAAGTCGTCATCATTCGCTTTCTCATACAGATACAGCGGGAAGCATTGACCCTTTGAAACCATTTCGAGGTCGGGCAATGTATTTGCGATGAAAGAACAAAACTCTTTTGTGGAACCACGCCCCGTCATTGAGATGACAAGATTCTCAACTCCAGCCTCTGGAAAAACTCGTGGCATTTGGTAAACCATGTCGTTGTAATCTTTATCGAAATAAGCCCATTGCTTGGTGAATGGACGATACAAACTTTGAACAATCAATTTCGGTTTAAAAGGAAGCTCTTTCCCTTTTCCAAAATCGTTATTCAACCCTCGATTCCAACTTATTTTCGATGGATCGACACAAACAAATCCATCGACTCGTGGTTTTATAGAACTCTCTGCATAGCGTTTCAGTTCAGAATGATAAACATCGATCATTCGTTGCATATTGGCGACGGTTTCTATTTTTGAAAAATTATAGCACCAGGCATCACGGTTCGTTTTTATTCCGCTCGAGTAGTTCTCGAAAATCGTGAGTGCGGACTTCTCCTTTTTGTCGCCGATTCGAATAAAATTATCGAAGGAATCATCACGCTGATTGATCCAATCGTGATGAGCGTCGGGAGTGATATTTTTCCAACCCTTGGAAGAAGTGATTCCTTCCAAGCTTTGGAAATTGCTGACGATTTCTAATTTTTGATTTTGAGTGAGGTAGTCGCCAATATCATGCCAGTGGATTTTCCCGTGTTCTTTAGCGTCAGGGTTTTTGACAAGTAGCGAGATGGCGATGGGGGCGCGGCTTCCACTTCCGAAAATCTTCCCGCCCTCTTGTCGTGAACGTTCGCCTGAGGTGCGCTGATTTCCGCGCAGATGAAAAACGTAGATGGAGCTGAATTCCTCGGCGAGACATTTACGGAGTCCGTCGGCGGTGTTGGCTTCAAGAAACCCAGCGTTGGTGACAAATCCGATGATTCCGCTTTCGCCGACGCGGTCGCTCGCCCAACGGATGGCGCGGATATAGGAATCGTAGAGAGCGTTCTTATTGGTTGCCGTCGAATGAGCGGCATACGTCTGCCGAATGCTCTGATCGAGATCGGGATAGCCGACGTTTTGGTTGTTGTCGTTGGCGGATTCCTGTCCGGCGGAATACGGCGGGTTGCCCATAATGACGCGGATGTCGAGGTTTTTCTGGCGGATGCGTCGGTCGGAGTTGTCGACGAGCAGGTTGCTGATGAGGTCGTCTTTTTCGTAGAGCTGGAAGGTGTCGGTTAAACAGATGCCGTTGAATGGAATGTAGATGCGGCTTCCAGCCGCATTTGCATGAGCGAAACGTATCGCTTCATCTTGAGACGCCGATTGCTCACCCGACGCTCGCCCGTCCTGCTGAACGAAGCTGGAAGCATCGTCTACGACACTGTGATAAACGGCTTCGATATTAATGGCGGCGATGTAGTACGCGAGCAGAACAATTTCGTTGGCGTGAATTTCGTTTTTGTATTTGTGCGGCAGTTGCTCGGCGCTGATGAGTCCGCTTTGCAGAAGTCGGGTGATAAAGGTTCCGGTGCCGGTAAAGGGATCGAGAATGTGTACGCCTTTGTCGCCGAGCGAGAGGTTGAATTCGCTTTTAAGCAGGTCGTTAACGCTGTGGATGATGAAATCGACGACTTCGACGGGCGTGTAGACAATGCCGAGGCGTTCGGTCATTTTTGGGAAGGCGTTGCGGAAAAATTTGTCGTACAGCTCGACGACGATCTTTTGTTTTCCTTCGGCGTTGTCGATGCCGTCGGCGCGCATTTTTACGCTGTCGTAGAATTTTTCGAGCGTGTCGGTTTCTTTTTCGAGGCGATGCTCGTGAAGAATGTCGAGCACCTGCTGCATGGCTTTGGAAACGGGGTTGTTGCTGGCAAAGCTGTAGTCGGCAAAAAGCGCGTCGAATACGGGTTTGGTGATCAGATGTTGGGCGAGCATTTCGATGACTTCGCCATCGGTGATGCTGTCGTTCAAGTCGTCGCGCAGTTCTTCGGCGAAGTCGGTGAAGGCTTTCGCCTCTTTCACGTTTTCGGGATTTTCAACGATGGTGGTGATGCGGGTGATGTGCGTTTGCGCGATCTTGGCGATGTCTTTAGCCCATTCATCCCAATAGTTTCGGTTGCCGCATTTCTTGACGACTTTGGCGTAGAGGGCGCGTTCAAGTTCCCCGACGTTGAATTGCATTTCGGCTTGGTGCGCAATCGGTCCTTCTTCTTCGCCGAGGGTGTAGTCGCCTTTTCCGCTCGGCTTGTCGGTTGAGCGTTTGGCTTTCTTGGTCGCCTTGTCGGTGATGGCGATGACTTCCATCTTTTTGTTGTCTTTGCCGATGAGATCGAGCTTGTTGATCATGGCATCGAAGCGGTCATCGTGTGAGCGGAGTGCCTGAAGGACTTCCCATACGACTTTGTAGACTTTGTTGTCGTTGAGGGCTTCGTGCGGTTTCATTCCAGCGGGAATGACGACGGGGAGAATGACGTAGCCGCGCTTTTTGCCGGGAGCAACCCGCATGACGCGCCCGACCGATTGAACGACATCGACTTGCGAACTGCGCGGGGTGAGGAATAAAACCGCGTCGAGCGCGGGCACATCCACCCCTTCGGAAAGACAGCGAACATTGCTCAATATGCGACAGGTGTTTTCCGATGCATTTTCTTTCAACCAGTTGAGCTTCGCCTCTTTTTCGGTGGCGTTCATGGTTCCATCCACATGCTCGGCTTCGCAAACGAGGCTTTCTTCCACTTCGTCTTGCGATTGATAGGCATCGACGACGGTTTGGAACATGGATGAAATTTGCTTGGAGCTGACTTTATGCGTGCGGCCCGTCTTCGGTTCAATCACTTGGCAAAAAGCGACGGCGCGGCGCATGGCATTGGTTTCGCCCTGTAAGTCGTCCTGAATGCCTTGTTTACTCAACGCTTTCCAGCATCCGATGATGCGAGCGGCATCATCGACTTTCAGCTGATTGTTTTCGTCTTTGAGCAGGTCTTGCAAGCGTTCGCTCACATGCGCTTCATCGATGGTGAGAACAATGACTTTATAGTCGGTGAGAAGCCCCCGTCTGACGGCTTCTGAAAAGTTGATAACGTGGAGCTGTTTGCCAAAAAGGGCTTCGTCGTCCATCGAGCAGAGCGTGGCGTTGTCGCGCTCGGCGAGGGCCTTCGCCATGTCGGCATAGATGCGCGGAGTGGCGGTCATGTAGAGCCGCTTGCTGGATTGAATGAATCCCGCGTCGTGAACCTTCACGAAATTACTTTCGCGCTCGTCGTCAAACGTCGCGCCCGTAGTGCGGTGGGCTTCGTCGCAAATAATGATTTCAAAGTCGCCCAACCCATAGTGATGCTGCGCTCGGCTAATCACGTCGATGGAGTGATACGTCGAAAAGACGACGCTCATATGATGTTCATCGTGGCGTTTCGCCATCTCTTCGGCGAGCCGTTTGGCATCGGTCGTGGCGGGATAGCGCAATTCGTGAGCGAGCGTCTCGACAACATCCTCGTCCTTTTTACGCTTTTTTCCGACTTCATCGTCGGAACAAACCGCAAAGCTATGCAACGGCGTAACGCATTGCTGCGTCCATTCCGTGAGCGTTTGAGAAAGAAGCGAAAGACTCGGAACCAGAAAAAGAACCCGCTTACCCGCACCCGCCATCTCTTCGGCGATTTTCAGGCTGACAAAGGTTTTACCCGTTCCGCACGCCATAATCAGCTTGCCGCGATCCGCATCCGCAAACCCTGCCTTCACCTCTTTCAACGCTTTCGCCTGATGAATTCGAAGACCAAACTTTTTCTTTAAAACCAAAGGCTCGCTCGGTCGATACCACGACCAATCGATTTGGCTGTTTTCCAAATCGTGAAGATCAATCTTCGAAACGGCGGGTTGCTGACCCACCAGCGCCTTCGCCGCGTTGTCGCTCCAATAATTGGTCGTGGCAACGATGATCCGATGGGTAAACGGTTTTTGCCCCGACGCGGTAAAGAAACTATCAATGTCCTTCTTCTGAATGCGGTAACCCTCCGCATAGAACTTGCACTGGATTGCGTGATATTCGTCCGTTCCCTCCGTTTTTGCCACGAGATCGATCCCCGTATCGCGAGCATCCAGCCCCTGCTCCGCCGCCCAGTCTGCATAAAGCCAAACATCGCTGTATAAATCGGCATACGTCGCCTCATAGCGGAAATAGGTCCGAATCAGTTCCTCGAAATAGGTTCCCTTTTCGCGTTCGGTTTGAGATGCCAGACGATAGGACTCAAGAATTTTTTGAAGTGCGCTCATATGCTGTATATTCCTCTATTTTCCAATCCTCGGAAGCAGACCGAGCCTGCACCCCTGTTTTTTCCAAAGATTGGAAGAATTTTTACCCGTTTTTTCCAAAGCTTGGAACATTTTTCCAAATATTGAAAAATCTGCGTCAATCTGTGTAATCGAGGGTAGCGGGCGGACAAACTCTTTCTTTTTCCAACCCTTGGAAGAACCCTCCCCGCCCTACGGGCACCCCTCCCTTGAGGGGATTTTCTAAACTCGTTTCTTATTTCGTTTTTCATGCTTCCCCCATTTCAAATTCGATCATTTTTCGTTCGCGTTCGATTTCCACCCTCAACTGATCTTCGGACGGCAGGTGCGGTAGATATTTGGAGGCGAAAATCTGCTTTCTGTCATTCAAAACTGAATATCGAGCAA
>JAOZMR010000222.1 GCA_029934215.1 Pontiellaceae bacterium
TACATTCATATTGCGAGGCAAAACCTGAAAACGGGCGTTTTGTATGAGGGCTGGAAAGCGTAGCGATAAATAATTTTTGTATTCAAAAATAATGAACGAAGAGAATGGTTCATGAGTGAAATTTACGAATGGGAGGGGAGATTCTAAAGGGCTGTTCATGAACCGTTCCTTTACAGTCACTATTTTTGAATACAAAAATTATTTATCGCTACGCTTTCAGCGTAAATTTCATGAATTCGCTGGGTAAAATCTTTATCATCATTGCCGCGCCCTTTTGGTCGCTTCTTTTTGGGGAATACAAAAAGCACGTTCGGAATACCTCAGATCTGCCGTCAATCATTCTGCCAAAACTCCCACTAACGCTTAGTTTATCTTTTTTTGCGTTCCCTGCGCTCTTTCGTGGCAAATCCCCTTAACCTCCCACCCACTAGGCTTTTCACCTGTCCCAGAAGGAGGATTTCAGCTGGATCGTTTTCCCTTTCCAATTGAACCCGCCGTGCCTTTCGAGTTTTTGGAGAAGACGGCTAAAGGTTTCTGGGGTGGCACCGATGGCGGATGCAATATCTTTTTTGGAGAGGTCTGGAGCAATTGTAGACGCTTCGCCGTAATGATCGCGAAGGAATTCAACGAAACGAGCCTCAACATCCATGGACGTGAGCTGCTGAATGCGTTCGGCGAGGTAGCGCTGCTTCGCCATAAGCATCGCCATGAAATCGTTGCGAAACCCGCGCTCGTCGAGCAACCTTAGAAACCCAGCACGCGGAAGTTCGATCACCTCTACATCCGTTCGAGCAATCGCAGTGACTGGATAACGCGGTTTTTCGAACAGGATCACCTCCGCGAATAGTTCGCCCTCTTTCACGGTTTTAATGACGGTTTCCTTCCCATCCATATTGGTTTTCACCAGATGGATGCGTCCGGTCGTGAGCAAATAAATCGCCTTACCGTCCGTTCCCTCCATAAAAAGAAGCTCACGCTTCTCGATTTTTCGTCGTCGGCTCACTTCAGCAAGCCGCTTGCAAGCGGTTTCGGAGAGATCGCTAAAAAACTGTGCATCGCGGATGAGCTGGCTTGGATCCGTCATGAATTATCCGCTTTTATAGCCGGGTCGATGATGCCAAAGATGGCGGAACCAGAAGTGTGATGTCGCCGCAATGACGAAAAATAGAGCCAAAACAGTTGAGACAATCAGAGCGAGCAGTCCACGTGAGCTCTCAGAAGAATAGGCATCCTCTCCGTAAAAATAAGCTGACAATAATCCGCCAACAACCGTAACAAACACCGCGCCCCACAAAAGACCTTTGTTTGCCCGCATCTTATACATCGGTACTCCGCTCCCCATTCCCATCGCTTCTTCCTTTCGCCTAATTATACGTCGCTGCCCACTTTATTAGGTTATATTACTCTGAAACAAGTCAAAACTGCAAAAAAAAACACATCCGAAACGGATGTGTAAAACGGTGGCGAGGATGACGAGAATCGAACTCGCAACCTCCAGCGTGACAGGCTGGCGCTCTAACCAATTGAGCTACACCCCCACCGAAGAAGTGAAGAGAGTAATCGGTCTCGGATTTATTTCAAGCTAAAATGTAAAAAAAAACAAAACTCTATTCCTGCCCCGCGTTTTTACAGGGTTTTGATCGTTGTAACTACGGATGTCTTGGGTATGGTAGATCGAATAAATTGCTGTGTACATCCGAAACAAACGCACCTCTCAGAAAAGCCATACGTATGATCGATCTCATGAAAACTGTAAAAACTCGCCTTTCCACGTCAAAACACAGCATCTCCATCCTAGCTGCGATGCTTTCTGGAATCCTACTATTCCTAAGCTTTCCGCCATTTGAAGTCGCATTTCTCGGGTGGATCGCGCTGATCCCGCTCATCGTCACCTGCGCCGGCGCCACACCGCGTCGCGCCGCCTTTCTCGGATGGCTAGCGGGCGCGCTCTTCTTCACGGGAACTCTTTACTGGCTCCGCCACGTAAGCTGGCTCGGTTTTATCGCGCTCGCGTTTTACTGCGCACTCTATTTCATCCCCTTCGCCATATTCATCTCCCTCCGTCCATGCGGCTGGCGAAACATGAAGCGGTTCAAAAATATCGGCTGGATTCTTGGTGCATCACTCGTTTGGGTCGCCTCGGAATACCTGCGCTCTCTTCTCTTTACAGGTTTTGGATGGAACCTGCTTGGCGTCAGCCAATACGCGCAAGGTTCGCTCATACAAATTGCCCAGTGGGGTGGGGTCTACTTGATTTCCGCCGTGATGATCTTCGTGAACGTCGCCAGCTCGGCAACACTACTGCAATACACCTCCGGGCTCCGAAGCTCTGGATATCGTTTACACATCGAACTCATGAGCGCCTGCTTTCTCGTTGCGCTCACCTCCTGCTTCGGTCTACGCGTTCTTTTAGCCGAAGAAGCGCCAAGCAAACCAATACGCATTGCGCTCATACAGCCAAACATTCCAGAGGTTGGAAACTGGGAAATAGCCGACCCAGAGCTCATCTACAAACGCCTAGAAAACCTCACCGACCTCGCGGGGCGCACCCTCGACCTCGACCTCGACCTCATCATCTGGCCAGAAACCGCACTCCCAGACTGCGTGCGGTATAGTCCAAGAAGTGCCGAATTGATTCAACGAACGACCGCAGCAACCGGTGTTCCCCTACTCGTCGGAAGCATGGATCTCGCCTGGAACACCGTCGGCGAGCCCGACTTCTTTAACTGCTCCATTCTATTCAACCCAAGCGGCGAACTGCTCGAAACCTACAAAAAACAACACCTCGTCCTTTTCGGGGAATACATACCGTTCGACGAAAAAATCCCGGCCATCAACGCCCTCACCCCCATCGGCTCCAGTTTCACTCCAGGAAAAGAAGCAACACAATTCAATCTCCCCGCCGACCCACGCGCCTTCTCCGCCCTGATCTGCTTTGAAGACGTTCTTCCGCACCTCGCTAGGCGTGCCGCACAAGCCGGCGCAACATGGCTCGTCAACCAAACCAACGACTCCTGGTTCGATCCAGACTGCGGCTCCAAACAACACATGGCCAACGCCATTTTCCGAAGTGTGGAAACTCGTCTACCCATGGTACGCTGCACCAACACAGGCATCACCTGCGCAATCGACTCGAAAGGAATAATCTCACAAACCATCGGCCCCCGCACCGAAGGGTTTCACACGGTCGAAATACACCCTATCACCAATCAGCAGCTCACTTTCTACACTCGATTCGGTGATCTCTTCGCCCAGACATGCCTAGGCATCTCCATCGTGCTTCTTGCATTTCTATCCAAAAAACACGCGCAGAAAGAAAAGCTGGATTGAGCCACAAGAGAGCGGAAGAGTCAGAGGAACTCACCGACGCGAACCCTCTTTTCTTCACCAACACCGTCTCTCTGCTCTCATACAAAATGCCCATTTTCAGGTTTTGTCTCGCAATATGAATGTAGCCACTTTGACATGCAAACTGCAAAAAATGGAGATTTATTTATCGCTTCGCTTTCAGCGCGGTTAAACCTCTTGTAGCTTTTTCCAGACATTCGTTCGTTGCGTGCATAATTCGGTGTAAAAGTGGTAACATTCAACTTGCGAGGCAAAACCCGAAAATCGGTGTTTTGTGTAAGGGCTGGATTCTCTAAAAGAGTAAAACCTATACCGCCTCACCACTTCCTCCAAGATTCTTCCAACCCTTGGAAACCCGCTCAAATTCCGCCCGATCACGAATATAATCCGCCTCGTCATATTGGATATTGGCGACAACCATCAACGTCGTCCCTGGCTCAAAATCTCGCATCGTGCGCCAGACGTGAGGGTAGAGGAGAATTGCCGATTTCAAATGTTCATGCTCCTCTTGAGCTCCCGAAATAGATACCGTCTCTTTCCGTCCGCAACCATCATCCACCTCGACCGTACACCCGCCAGTCAGCGCGACAAGAATCTCTTCCGTCTCATAGTGCGCGTGGTTTCCGCGAACATCATCCGTTCGGATATCCGACATCACCAGCACCTTGCCAATATCAAACGGCAACGCATTTTCTTCGGCAGCCCCCTTTTGAAACTGCACCAACGACCCGCCGCAATTCCCATGACGCACGTTAAAGGGAATTATTTTATATAACTTATTCATTTTTAAACACCAATCCTTATTAATTACAATTCAGTGAAGCAGAAAGATCCAAAGCACCACCTCACCACGAAAAAAACAATATAAGTTAACTTCCAAACATTGGAAACGGATCATTTTTATCCGCCCGCTATCGCTAGAAAACGAGATATATGGGAGGAAAATTTCAGTAGGGAAAGGTTAATGGATTTTGCCACGAAAAAGCGCAGATCCAGAAAAGAGTTTTTCACAAATTCTTCGTTAGAAGAAATTAGAGTAACTTCGGAGTGAAGAGGTTCGGAGGTAAGGCTGTCTATGCAGAAGAGGTTTCCAGCATCTTTAGCGAGCGAGACAGGGTTGTTCTCGCAAATTGAATAGTGCCACTTTTAGAACGAATCAAGCACGAAATGAATAGCAGCCCTCATACAACGCCCATTTTAGAGTTTTGTCTCGCAAGTTGAATGACGCCACTTTAAATAAAAATGTCCAAACATAGGGAGATTT
>JAOZMR010000035.1 GCA_029934215.1 Pontiellaceae bacterium
CTAACGCACTGCCGCCCTTTCCTTTACCGACGAAAAGAACGTCTCCTGAATCCAGCGAGATATTGAAGGATTTCCCGAAATACGACATCACTCGCTACGTTATTTATACTCTTGGATCCTTGCAGTATCGCATCTTTGCGCTGTAGCGTTCGTGGTTTTGTGGCTGACGAGTGCTTCCGAACGTTGGAAGAATTTTAGCCACGAGAGCGCGCAATGGTCACAAGAAAACTTCCAATTACGAAGTAGCGCTAGAAAGGATGCTTTTTTGTAGGCTTTTTGCGAGGGGGCTTACGTCGGGTTCGTGTAGCATGCCTCGATGACCGCCAGGGATTAAGTGGATGTCTTGGTCTTCGGTGAGAGTCCCCCATTCCATGGCGAGGTCGGGGAGGAGCGAGGCGTTTAGTTCGTCGGGCCGGAAGAGGGTGACTTTTCCTGGGTAGTATTTTGGCGCGTATTTGAGTGCGGCTTTTCGGTTGCGGCGGTAGACTTCTTCGCGGTTGGCGAGTACGCCGGTTTCTACGTGTATGCCGTCGAGTATTTTGTCGACGTTTGCGGTTTCTCTTAGGAATTTGGTTTTTAGGCGGGCGAGGATGATGTTGAGTTCGGCTCGGAATCCAACGATTTTTAGGAGTTGGAGGCGGTGTCGGTAGAATGCGATTTTTCGTTCGGAGGGTGGGTATGCCCATGCGTCGATGAGGGCGAGTAGTTGGATTTCTTTTCCTTGTTCTTTGAGCTGACGTGCCATTTCCATTGCGATGTATCCGCCGTAGCACCAGCCGCCGAGTAGGTAGGGACCGGTGGGATGGAGTTCGGTTAGGATGGTTATGTAGTAGGCTGCCATTTCTTCGATGGTGCTGTGGATTTTTGTGATGTCGCTTAGACCGAGGGATTGGAATCCGTAAATGGGTTGGTCGGTTGGGAGGTCGTGTACGAGGTTGCTGTAGCTGAGGAGGTCGCCGGGCGCACTGTGTAGGAAGAAGAGTGGCGGTTTTTCGGGGCTGCCTTTTTTGAGGCATACGAGGGATTTGTATTCTTCTTTTCCTTCTACGTTTCGTGTGCCGAGTATGTTGGCCATTTCGGCGATGGTTGGGTTTTGGAAGAGTTGGGCGACGGTGATGGTTTGTCCTGAGTTGTGGATGTGTTCGACGAGTTGGATGGCGAGGAGGGAGTGGCCGCCGAGGTCGAAGAAGTTGTCGTGGATGCCTATGGTTTCGATGCCGAGGACGGTGGACCATATTTCGGCTAGAATGGTTTGTTTCGGCGTTTGGGGCGGGATGAGGTTTTCGCGGGTTTCTGGTTCTGGTTTCTGGGGGCAGGGGAGGGCGGTGCGGTCGATCTTTCCGGTGGGGGTGATGGGTAGGGTGTCGAGGGGTATGTATGCGGTTGGGATCATGTAGTCGGGGAGGGTGTTGGCTAGGTAGGCGCGTAGTTCTTTGGGGGTGGGTGGCTGGGTGGTTTCGTGGATGATGTATGCCGCGAGTTCTTTTTGGTCGGACATATCGGTGCGTCCGATGACGATGGCTTGCGTGATGGCGGGGTGTTGTTCGAGTGTTGCGGCTATTTCGTCGGGTTCGATGCGGAAGCCTCGGATTTTGATTTGGTTGTCGATTCGTCCTAGGAAGGCGATTGTTCCGTCGGGTTGCCATGCGGCTAGGTCGCCGGTGTGGTAGATGCGTCCGGGTTTCCAGGGGTTGGCTGTGAATTTTTCGGCGGTGAGGTCGGGTCGGTTTAGGTAGCCTCGTGCAACGCCTGCGCCGCCGATGAGGAGTTCGCCGGGTGTGCCGATGGGGAGGAGTTGTTGGTTTTTGTCGGCGATGTATAGTGCGGTGTCGGCGATGGGTGATCCGATGGGTATTTCGCCGGCGATGGTTTTTGTGAGTTCGTAGACGGTGGCGACGACGGTGCATTCGGTGGGGCCGTAGGTGTTGAAGAGGCGAACGGCGTGGTTTGTTTTTTTGAGCCAGTTGCGGCAGTGTTCGGCGGAGACTTTTTCGCCGCCGATGATGACGCTTTGTAGTGTTTTTGGGAAGGTTCGGATGTTGCGAGCCCATTCGTGCCAGTAGGCGGTGGGGAGGTCGACGAGTGTGATTTTTTGTTCGTCAATGAAGCGCTCGAGTTCGATTGTTGAGCTGGAGAGTTCGGGGGTGCGTAGGACGACGGTTGCGCCGATGGCCCATGCGGGGAAGAGTTCTTCGACGGAGCCGTCGAAGTTCATGGAGAAGAATTGGAGGACGCGGGAGTCGGATGAGATGTTGTAGGTTTTGATGGAGGCGCGGCAGTGGTTGACGACGTTGCGGTGTTCGACCATGACGCCTTTGGGTTTTCCGGTGGAGCCGGAGGTGTAGAGGATGTA
Source organism: Pontiellaceae bacterium (assembly GCA_029934215.1). Classification (GTDB taxonomy): domain Bacteria; phylum Verrucomicrobiota; class Kiritimatiellia; order Kiritimatiellales; family Tichowtungiaceae; genus Tichowtungia. Next base: position 2,354 of record JAOZMR010000035.1, read on the forward strand.
CGCGAGGTTTGTGGGGGATGCGGGGAGGGGTGTGAATGGTTTTTCTGTGAGTTGATCGATGCAGAGGAGGGTGTGTTGGGCTTCTGGGATTTTTTTCCGATGGTTGGAAGTGGTGATGATGATGGGCGTGGCGGTGTCTTGAATCATCCATTCGAGCCGGTCGATTGGGTATTCTGGGTCGAGCGGGACGTATGCTCCGCCTGCTTTGAGGATGCCGAGGATGCCGATGCACATTTCGAGCGAGCGGTCGATGTAGAGGCCGACGGGGGTGTCGGGGCGAATTTTGTTTTCTCTTATGTGTGCGGCGAGTGTGTTGGCGCGTTGGTTGAGTTGGGCGTAGGAGAGCGAGCCGTCGACACTTTCGACGGCGATTGCGTCGGGTGTTTTTTGCGCCTGCTCTTCAAATAGCTGATGAATGCAACGCGTGTCGGAAAAACCGGGCTGTTGGGCTTGGAAGATTTCGAGACCCCGCTGATCAGCATCCGTTAAAATGGATTGAGCGAATAGCGGAGCGGCTCCGTTTGCGGCTTTTTCGAAGGCGCAGAAGTGTTTCCACACCTTGGAAGAACACCGAGCATTTTTATCGGCAAGCAGAATTGAGAACGTCGGTTTTTCGGGAAGATCGGGGCGACGGAGGAATAGGTCGCGTGCGTAGGTTTTGTGTTTGATGGCGAGTGCAATGGTTTTACCGGCGCGATCCATGTTTTCAGAGAGCGTTTCGTTTCGGTCGGCGGTGTAGCAGAGGGGGACGGTGGTGGAAAAAAGCTCAGGGGCTTCGGTGGAGGTTTCCCATCCGATGGAAATGAGGTCTCGGGCGTAGAAGCGGGCAAGGAAACAGAGGAAGCTCGCTGGGTTTTCTAGCGGATAATCTTCGCGGTCGCCTTCGCATTTTTCCAATGCTTGGAACATTTTGAAGCGGCGTACCCAGAAGGCTTCGTGGCGTGCGAGTTCTGTGTTTAGAGTTTCTAGCTTTTTTCCAATGCTTGGAAACGTTTTTTTTAAGTCGATGTCGCGGGGTTCGCCGTCGAAGGAAACGACAGAGTTGTCTGGGCGGAGAACAAGGAGTTCGCCGTTGGCGAGGACTTTTGGGAGGGCGAGTTCGTTGGGCTGGTTGCCAAAGTTTAGGGCGCGGCGGAGGGCGTCGATTTTTTCTTTGGGTTGTGTCCAGTCGATGAGCGCGGCGTTGGCGGGGCGTTTGTGGAGTGGGTAGTAGGTGCGCAGGCTTAGGTCTTGTTTGGTTGGCGTTTCGTGGTTTTCGACGAGTTCGAGGGCGAGGGCGTCGAGCGCGATGATTGCGGCGTCGTAGCATTTCGCGTTGAGGGTGAAGGAGGTGTCGGTTTCGTCGATGTCGACGAGTTGTTGTTTGAGAATGTCGCCCGCGTCGACTTCGTCGGCCATGAGGTGCCAGGTGATGCCGTGCTGTTTTTCGCGGTTGATGAGCGCCCAGGCGGTGGAGTATACCCCGGCGTAGCGCGGGAGGGGTGCGTCGTGGTAGTTGATGGCGTGGCGGCGGGGTAGGGCGAGGATGTCGGGTTTGAGGATGTAGCTGTTGACGATGCTGAAGAGGTGGTCGAATGGTTGGGCGGTGAGGATGGTTTTGAGACCCTCTTTTGGGTGGTGCCATTCGATGGCGTGTTCGTTGGCCCAGCGTTGGTTTTCGGGGTCGGGTGAGATGAGACCGAGGATGCGGATGCCTCGGTTTTGGAGGGTTTCGATGCAGCGTAGGCATAGGGAGCCTTCGCCGATGATGTATGCGGTGGGTGGGGTGTCGTTGTGGGTTTGGAGTAGCTGGGAGAGTGGCCGGTCGATGTGGTGGACGATTTCTTTCGCGAGGGCGAGGAAGTCGGAGAGGAGGGTTTCGATGGTGGAGATGTCGAAGAGGTCGCGGTCGTATTCGAATTGACCTTCGAGCTGGCCGTCGCGTTCGATGAGGTAGAGGAGGATGTCTAGTTTTGCGGTGTTGTTTCCGATCTCGACTCCGACCATGCTGAGGTCGGCAAAGGTCTGTTTCGGGAGGGGCATGTTGTGCAGGATGAGGGAGTTGCGGAATAGGGGGTGGGTGGAGCCGTCTTGGGTTGTTTCGAGAATGGTTTCGAAGGGGATGTCTTGGTTTGCGTAGGCTTCTAGTGCCGAGGTGCGGACGTGCTGTAGGTGGTCGGAGAAGGATTGTTCGGCGGAGATTTTTGTCCGAATAGCAAGCGCGTTTATGAGTGTTCCAATTGCGTTTTCGACTTGCGGATGGTTCCGGTTGGCAATCGCGGTTCCGGTGATGATGTCTGTCGAGCGGGTTGCTCGGTGCAGGAGGGTTTGCCAGATGGCGGTGAGTAGCATGAAGAGGGATGCGTTTTCTCGGTGAGCTACTGCGTTGAGGTCGGCGACTTGTTCGGGAGGAATGAGGAAGGCGCGTCGAGTGGCGCGGTGTTTGGGTGCTTCGGGGCGTGGGTGGTCGAGCGGGAAGTGAAGGTCGGGGCGCGGGGTGGCGAGTTGTGTTTTCCAGTAGTCGAGTTGTGGTTGAAGTTCGCCGTTTTTTAGACGTTGGTTTTGCCAGATCGCGATGTCGCTGTATTGTATGGCTGGCGGCGGAAGTGGTGAGTTTTTCCCTGCTGAAAGGGCTTCGTAGATTTGTGTGAATTCGCGTTGTAGAATGCTGATTCCCCAGCCGTCGATTATGATGTGGTGGATGGTGAGGTATAGGTCGAAGCGTTCGGGGGCGAGCTGAACGATTTCGGCGTAGAGGAGTGGCCCGGTTTCTACGTTGAAGGGGTGGCGCCCGATGACTTGGGCTAGGCTGGCGGCTTTTTGGTCGCGTTGTGTTGAGTCGAGATCGGTTAGGTTGGTGATGGGAATGGAGAGGGTGATTTCTTTTTCCGAGGTTTGGAAGATGTTGCCGTCTTTCATGGAAAAGGTCATGCGTAGGGCGTCGTGACGGCGAATGATTTCGTTGAGGGTTTTTTCTGCGGTTTGGGTGTTGAGAGGACCTTGGATTCGATAGAGGAGCGGGATGTTTGATAGAATGCCTTCGCGGTCGGATTGATGCAGCATCCACATGGTTCGTTGGGATGGGGTGATGGGCGAGGTGGTTGGGTGCTGGTTGCCGATTTCGGTGGATGCTGTGCGGGTGAGGGCTGCGAGTTTTTTTGCGAGTTTTCCAAGGGTTGGAAATTCGTATACGTCTTTTAGGGTTAAGGCGCCGTGGAGTTTGGAGAGCATTTGGGTGGCTAGGAGGGAGTGTCCGCCGAGCGCGAAGAAGTGGTCGTTTAGCCCAACTTGTTTGAGGTTTAGGGTGGTGCAAAATGCGGCGGCGACGGCTTTTTCGGTGTCGGTTACGGGCGGCTGGAATTCGCTGGCGCGTAGGTTTTCGAGGTCGGAGGTGGAGGGAGCGGGCAGGGCGCGTCGGTCGGTTTTCCCGTTGCGGGTGAGTGGGACTTTTTCGAGATGGATGAGGATGGATGGAACCATGTATGTGGGGAGACTTTTGGCGAGGTGGGCGCGGATTTCTTGAGGGCTGGGCGGCGTGGCGCTTTGTGTGGTGTAGTAGCCGATGAGTCGGCGGTCTCCTGCAATGTCTTCGCGGATGATGACGACGGATTCGCGTAGGTTTTCTATTCGGCAAAGTGCGGATTCGATTTCGCCAAGTTCTATGCGGTAGCCGAGGAATTTGACTTGGGTGTCGATGCGTCCGCGAAATAGGAGGTTTCCGTCGGGGAGGCGTTTGGCGAGGTCGCCGGTTCGGTACATGTTTCCGTCCATCCAGGGGTTGTCTATGAAGTGGTGCGCGGTTTTTTCGGGCCGGTTGAGGTAGCCGCGTTCGACTTGTGGACCGCCGATGTAGATTTCGCCGTCCTCGCCGTCGGGTACGGGGGTTCCGGCTGGGTCGAGTAGATAGATTTCGAGCCCTGTGGTGGGTTTGCCGATGGGTGCCATGCGGGTTGGATCGCCGATGGTGGATGCGTCGAGGAAGTAGGCGGTTGCATAGACTGCGGTTTCTGTTGGACCGTAGGCGTTGATGACGAGGATGCCTGGAACGAGGTGGGCGATGTTGAGTAGGCGTTTTTCAGGGATGGCTTCTACGCCGACGAGTAGACGACGCATCCGGCTTTCTCCGACGTTTTGGATAACCCATGTTTCGAAGTCGGCGGTCATCATGGGCGGAAGGTATCCAGAAATGATTTTTTGAGTGTGGAGCCATTCTATAAAGATGGAACCGTCGACTCGGGTTTGTTCGGGTACAATGACGAGTTCGGCGCCTGCGGTGAGTGCGGAGAAGATTTCGTATACGGAGACGTCGAAGCAGAGGCTTGTCCACCAACTGCATCGGTCGGCGAGGGCCAGCGGGCATTTGCGTTCGGCTTCGGATAGCATGTGAACTGCGGCGCGATGGTGGCAGAGTACGCCTTTGGGTTTCCCAGTGGAGCCGGAGGTGTAGATGATGTAGGCGAGGTTGTCGGGGGCGGGAGGGGTGAGTTCGCAGGGAGCGCACGTGGGAAGCGGTTGGTCGATGTTGATGGTGTGCGGGGCGAGGTCGGCGAGATCTTGTCGAAGGGTTGATTGTGTGAGAAGAACGGGGGTTTCGGAGTCGGAGAGCATGAAGGCGAGGCGGTCGAGCGGGTAGGCTGCATCGAGCGGAAGGTATGCGCCGCCCGCTCGGAGTACGGCGATGACGGCGATGATGATGTCGAGGGTCCGTTCCATGCAGATGGCAACCGGAGTATCCAGCCCAACGCCTTTTTCGCAAAGGATGCGTGCAATCTGCGTTGCACGCTGATCGAGCTCGGCATAGGTCAGCGTTTCGGTGTCGCAGGAGACGGCTGGGGTGTTTGGGTGCGCTGCGACGTGAGAAAGGAAGTTGGAGATGAGTGTGTTGTTGCCAGACATAGTAGAGAGGTTCCTGTGCAGAGGGTTATGAAAAAAGAGTGTATGGTTTAGGGCGGGAATTGCAAAAGAGAAAACCGGTGAACATCGGATTTTTAAACGAAAAGGATGAATGTGGATGTTCAAGGGGCTCTTTCTTGAGTAAAAAAGTTTCCAACCCTTGGAAAAATAGATAGGCTTTTCCGATGATTGGAAAATGTGTTAACGAAGAGGGTGTTGGGTATCAGGTGCGGGCGAATGATTTGCCGGTCGCACTTCAACCCCGCGAAAAGTTTGATCGCCTTGGACCGGAAAATCTTTCGGAGTCCGATTTGCTCGCGCTCATTTTGCGTACGGGTGCGAAGGGGCTCAATGTGGTTGAACTCGCGGAGCATATCTTGGTGCATTATGGGTCGCTGAGCGCGCTTTCGCGTGCGTCTACTGTCGAGTTATATAAGGAATTTCATGGCATCGGAAAGGAGAAGGCGAAGATCCTGAAGTCCGCGCTCGAAATTGGACGCAGGCTGGTGAATGAGAATGTCGGTAGAAACCCGCGTGTCGCAGCACCAGAAGAGGTCGCATCTATTCTTCGTGAACGAGCTCGCGGCCTCGATCGTGAGGTGGTTTGGGTTCTTTTGATTGATTCAAAAAATCGACTCATTGCCCCGCCTGTGGATGTGTCGAAGGGGACGCTCAATTCTAGCCTGATTCATCCGCGAGAAGTTTTTAAACCCGCCATTCAGCACTCCGCAGCCAACATCATTCTGGCTCATAATCACCCTTCCGGAGATCCAACGCCATCGACGAATGATATTAAAGTCACGAAGAAATTGGTTGAGGCTGGACAGCTGATGGAGATCAAGATTCTCGATCATATCATCATCGGTCACAAAACCAGCGATGATGTAAACGATTTTTTTAGTATGCGCGAATCTGGGTATATTGAGTTTTAAACGAGATTTGCCCTTAACGCGGGTGTAAAAATTTGTTAGGTTGCTTTTTTGAAAATGGAGAAATAGAAATGAAAAATCCGCCGACCGCCTATGAAGATACAGAGTTTTTGAAGAGTGATTCTTGTCGTGAGATTCGACTTCAATTGGAGCATTTGCATCCGGATGTTGTGATGCGCAAGCACGAGATTGAGTCCACGATTGTTCTGTTTGGGAGCGCGCGTATTCCGTCGCCGGAGGAGGCAGCGAAACGGACGGACTCGAACATTGCTCGGCTCACACCGTTTTATGAGGAGGCGCGTAAGTTGGCGAAGCTTGTGAGTGGTAGCGAGCATGTTGTCATCACGGGCGGCGGTGGCGGAATTATGGAAGCGGGGAACCGCGGCGCGAAGGAGGCGGGCTCTAGGTCTGTTGCTCTCAATATCACGCTCCCGTTTGAGCAGCGCCCGAATGATTATGTGGATGAGGAGCTTTGCTTTTGCTTCCACTATTTCCATATGCGTAAGATGCATTTCCTCCAACGCGCAAAAGCAATTTGTGGTTTTCCAGGTGGGTTCGGCACGTTCGATGAACTTTTTGAGGTTTTGACTCTTATTCAGACCGGAAAGGTTGAGCCGATGCCGGTGATTCTTTTTGGTTCCGAACATTGGAAACGGCTGGTCGATTGGGACTATTTGGCGGAGTGCGAGCTCATTAGTCCGGACGATCTTGAGCTCATTACTTTCTGCGACACGGCGGATGAGGCGTGGGAAACGATCACCTCGTTTTATCAGGACGCTTAGTTATAAAGGATTCTAAATGCTCGCAAAACGAATTATTCCCTGTCTCGATGTCACCGGCGGCCGTGTGGTTAAAGGCGTACAATTTGTCGATCTGATCGATGCGGGAGACCCCGTCGAATGCGCAAAGGCTTATGAGGCGCAAGGCGCCGACGAACTGACGTTCCTCGACATCACCGCTTCTAGCGATGAGCGCAACACCATGGTCGACATCGTTCGCAGTGTCGCCGAACAAGTTTTTATGCCACTCACCGTCGGCGGCGGCATCCGTACGCCAGCCGATGTTCGCAAAATGCTAAACGCCGGCGCCGATAAAGTCTCCTTCAACACCGCCGCAATCACCAACCCAGATATTCTTAACGAATGCTCCGATCAGTTTGGCGCTCAATGTACCGTCCTCGCCATCGATGCGCGGCGAAACGATGCCGACGACGCTTCCAAGGGTTGGAAAGTTTACACGCATGGCGGACGGAATTCGACCGAGCTCGACGCGGTTGAATGGGCGAAAGAAGGGGTTTCGCGCGGCGCGGGCGAGATCCTGCTCACCAGTATGGATTGCGACGGCTGTAAGGATGGCTACGATCTCGAACTCACCCGAGCTGTATCTGATGCCGTCGGCGTACCCGTGATCGCCTCCGGCGGCGCGGGGACCAAAGATCACTTTGTCGATGCTGTAACGGAAGGCCGAGCGGATGCGGTTCTTGCGGCGTCTCTGTTTCATTTTGGTGAACTCACCGTCGGCGAACTTAAAGAGTATATGCAGTCCAAAGGAGTCGTTGTGCGATTATGAGTGAACAATCCATATCCGTTTATCCATCACGCGTAGAAGCACACGTGCTTATGCTTCGAAGCCAGAAAGTTTTGCTCGATCGCGATCTTGCGGAGCTCTATGGAATCGAGACAAAAACATTGAAACAGGCGGTTAAACGCAATAGTGAACGATTCCCTGATGATTTTGCGTTTGTGCTTGATAAAGAAGAGTTTGCAAACTTGAGGTCACAAATTGTGACCTCAAGTGAGGATGGTTGGGGCGGGGCTCGTTATGCCCCCATGGCCTTTACAGAGCAGGGCGTAGCGATGCTTTCAAGTGTGTTGCGGTCGCCGCAGGCTGTCGCAATCAATATCGAAATTATGCGGACATTTGTTCGCTTGCGCAGGATTCTGGAATCCAACAAGGAGCTGGCTCATAAAGTGGAAGAGCTGGAGAAGGATTCTTACGAAAAATTCACGTTGATTTTTGAAAAACTCAACGAATTGATGGCTCCGCCGCAGAAAAAGAGTAATCCAATTGGATTCCATGCGTGCGAAGATGTCGCAGTTTATAAAACAAAAAAGAGGAAAAAATGAGCAAAGAACTCGAAGAAGGAACTGAATTGACCCTTGATTGGGACAAAGTTGAAAAAGCCGCAGCTGCCTGCAAGGGAATCATTCCGGTTGCCGTACAGAACGCCGATACGAAGGAAGTGATCCTCGTCGCATACATCAATCAGCAAGCGTTCGAGGAATCGCTGAAACGCAAGATGCTTGTTTTGTGGAGTTCATCGCGCCAGGAGTTATGGATCAAAGGGCTCACTTCCGGCGAAACCTTTGATCTGCTTGAAGCCCGCGTGAACTGCGAGCAAAACTCACTACTATTTGTTGTTCGTCCGAATCGCGGAAGCATTTGCCACACCAAAAACAAAAAAGGTGAGCCGCGCGACTGCTACTACCGTCGAATCGATTTCGATACGCAGGAACTTGTTAACTTGAATCCATGAGTTTCCAACCAGTGGAAAAAAATCTGTAAAAAGTGGTTTATCGCTTTTGCTTTTCTGAAAACTGTATAGACTCCGTTTCCATTATGTTTGAAAATTGGCTACTAATTACTGTGGGTGCAATCCTCGTGAACAACTTCGTTCTCTCGAAGTTTTTGGGGATTTGTCCCTTTCTGGGTGTTTCTAAAAACCTGAATACCGCACTGGGAATGTCTGGTGCGGTCATTTTTGTGATGACGCTTGCGTCGTTGGTTACGTCCACGATCTACACGCTGTTCCTCTCGCGTCCGTTCACCTTTCTTGGTGTGGAAGATGTCAATCTCGGCTTCTTAAAGATTCTTGTTTTTATTGTCGTGATTGCTTCGCTCGTGCAGCTCGTCGAGCTTATTTTGCAACGGTTTTTTCCCGTTCTGAATAAAGCGCTGGGGATTTTTCTTCCGCTCATCACCACGAATTGCGCGGTTCTTGGGGTGGCAGAACTTAACGTGAAAGGCGGGCACACGATCCTCGAATCAACTGTATACGGTTTTTGTTCTGCCCTTGGGTTCGCCCTTGCGCTGATTCTTTTTTCTAGTTTGCGCGAAAAACTAGATCTCGCCGCTGTGCCGACTGCCTTTGAAGGCACAGCAATCGCGCTTATCACCGCCGGCATTCTCGCTATGGCGTTTATGGGTTTCTCTGGATTGGTTTAATATGGGAATTGTTATTTTAGCTTTTATCATTGCGCTTGTTGTTGGGGTCGTTCTGGCTCTAATTATTGGTGCCGCAGCAAAAGCCTTTGCGGTTGAGCCAGATCTACGCAAAGAGGCGCTCGAGGAGTTGCTTCCCGGTGCGAATTGTGGCGGATGCGGTTTTCCTGGATGCGGGGAGTTTGCCAAAGCGTTGTTATCCGCAGAGAGCTCGCCTGAGTGTTGCCCGGTCTGCCAGCCAGACAGTCTCAAAAAAATCGGCGAGTTTTTGGGAGTCTCCGTGGAAGGAAAAGAACGGAAAGTCGCATTGGTCCGATGTGGTGGACACAACGGGGTGGCAATCTCAACACCGTATAACGGCGTGAACGACTGCGCGTCCGCCTCCCTTGTTGCGGCTGGCGGGAAGGGTTGCGAGTATGGCTGCCTGGGTCTCGCAAGTTGCTCGCGAGCCTGCGCGTTCGATGCTATCGAAATCCGAAACGGCATTGCCATTGTTCATCCCGACCGCTGTATCGGTTGCGGTCACTGCGTTGATGTTTGCCCAAAAAACCTCATTTGCATGGTTCCCGCCTCCGTCGATGTGCATGTCTACTGCAACTCCCCCGAAAAAGGCGTCACAAAAATGAAACTCTGCAAAGCGTCCTGTATCGGCTGCAAAAAATGCGTGAAAGCCTCGGATGAAGATCAAATGATCTCGGAAGGATTTCTTGTGAGAACCAACTACAGCACCCCGCCAAACACCGATCTTATTGCCGCAACTGGGTGCCCAACCAAAGCGCTTAAGCTCGCATCCATCCACGCTCTTCCAGAAGCACCCGAGGAGGTGGAACCATGAAGCGCAAAGAATTTCTCTTTTTCCAAGGTGGGATTCATCCCAACGATTGCAAAGACCGTACGCGACTCGAATCCATACAAGTCGCGCCGCTTCTTGATAAATATACCGTCATTGTGGGTCAAAACATTGGTGCGCCGTCTAAATGTATCGTAAAGCTGGGCGATGACGTCAAAAAAGGGCAGATCATTGCTGAAGCGGCCGGCTTTGTTTCCGCGCAGTTGCATTCGCCGACGAGCGGAACCGTGAAACGGATCGTCACATGCCCGAACGCAATGGGTGCCTTTGTTCCCGCCATCGAAATTGTGGCGGACGGAAACGATGAATGGGGCTCGCCGTTCGAACCGATCGATGATTGGAAAACCGCCGCTCCTGCCGAGTTGAAACAGCGTGTCGCCGACGCAGGGATCGTCGGGATGGGCGGTGCGGCATTCCCAACACATGTGAAACTTTCGCCGCCAGAGGGTGCAAAAATTGATACACTCATCATCAACGGCGCCGAATGCGAACCCTATCTAACGGCGGATCACCGCATCATGCTCGAAACCCCCGAAAAAGTGATCGAAGGGGCCGCAATCCTCGGGCGCATCCTCGGGGTTTCTAAAATTTTTATCGGCATCGAAAACAACAAAAAAAATGCCATCAAACTACTTCGCTTCAAAGCGCTAGGCACGGGCATCAAAATCGGCGGCTTGCAGGTGCAATATCCACAAGGGGCTGAAAAACAACTGATCTATTCGCTGACCGGGCGCAAAGTCCCTGTCGGTGGTTTGCCGCTCGAAGTGGGATGCGTGATGCAGAATGTCGCGAGCACCGTCGCCATTGTCGACGCAGTTGTACACGGCAGACCGCTCATCGAGCGGATCACCACCGTCACTGGGAAATCCGTCGTGAATCCCGGTAATTGGCGGTTCAAGATCGGTACTCCGGTTGCGAAAGCAATCGAACTGTGTGGGGGAGTAAGCGAGGCGCCAAGGAAAGTCATTCTCGGAGGCCCCATGATGGGCTTCGCACAGAAAACGCTTGATGTCACACTCACAAAAAACAGCTCCGGCATCCTCCTGCTTTCAGAAAAAGAGACCGAACAGTATGGCTCCGACCCATGCATTCATTGCGGGCGTTGTGTGCGAACCTGTCCGATGAATCTGTTGCCGAGCTCAATCAGTTTAGCGGTCGAAAGTGAACGCTTCGATGTCGCCGAAAAACAGCACGTAGCCGCGTGTATAGAGTGCGGAGCATGTAGCTACGCCTGTCCGGCGCACCGTCCCCTCACTCAACATTGCCGCCGAGCCAAGACCGCGTTAGCCGCACAAAAGAAAGCCCTTCTAAAATGACCCAGCATCCTGCTCAGCAACCGACCAACGACTCCCTGATTGTTTCAAACTCGCCGCACATCCGAGGCAAAGAAACCGTTCCACAGATAATGAGTCGTGTAATATACGCGCTCCTTCCCGCTTGCGCCGCAGGTATCTATTTCTTTGGACTCAGCGCCCTGCGTGTACTCACACTTTGCGTATTCTTTTGTGTTGGCGTGGAGTGGCTCTGTCGAAAACTTGGCGGACGAAATACCGACACCTGGAAAGATGGAAGCGCAATTCTGACGGGACTATTGCTTGGGATGAATCTTTCAGCAAGCGTCCCGTGGTGGATCTGCCTCGTCGGCTCGATCCTTGCAATCGGTCTTGGAAAACAGATTTTTGGCGGTCTCGGCTTCAACCCATTCAACCCAGCGCTCGTCGCACGCGTTGGACTGCTCATTGGGTTCCCGCAAATCATGACCACCTGGGCGGTTCCAAACCTTGGGAAAATGAGCGGTGTCGATGTCCTAAGCGGTGCAACCCCGCTCGGGCTTTCCGTGGAACAGGTTGCGGCGTCCGACGGACTGTTACAAAACTTATTCTACGGAAACGTAGGCGGTTGCATCGGCGAAACCTCCGCCGTCGCTTTATTGATCGGCGGATTAATGCTTATGTTCTGGCGCCTCATCAAATGGGAAATACCTCTCGGCTTCATAGGTGTCGTTGTCGCACTAACCGCCATCGTGAACTACCACTGGCCAGAACTCAGCTCGCCACCGCTCTTTCATGTTTTTGCGGGAGGACTCCTCCTCGGCGCATTCTTCATGGCCACAGACATGGTCACCTCCCCCGTCACCGGACGCGGAGCACTCGTCTTTGGTATGGGTTGCGGGCTCATCACAAGTGTCATCCGGATCTTTGGAAGTTACCCCGAAGGCGTTAGCTTCTCCATTCTCATCATGAACGCGCTCACGCCACTCATCGACCGAAGCATCACTCGAAAGCCATTCGGCTTCCGAAAGGAGAAAAAAGCGTGAAAAAACCAAACGTAAACATCCCAAAACTAACCATCTCCCTCGGGCTCATCGCAGGGTGCTCGGCAGCTCTCATGGCGTCGGTATACGTATTTACGCAAGCACCCATCGCGACCCTTGCACTCGAAAACACAAATAAAGCATTGCGAAAGCTTTTGCCGGAATTTAACAACCAGCCCGCCCAAGAAACCATCGAACTCCAAAGCCCAAAAAACATTCCAGTCACCTTCTACCTCGCACGCAAAGACGGCGAACTCATCGGCACCGCAGCCGAAATCGTCACCGGCGAAGGCTTTAGCGGAAACATCACCGTAATGGCCGGGCTCGATACAGACGGATGCATCACGACCGTGCTCGTGACACGGCAAACCGAAACCCCAGGTCTCGGCACAGTGGTCACAGAGCGAAAACGCAAAAAAAACATACTCAACCTATTTGACGCACCAGAAACAGGACTCCCGCCCAATCCCATCCTAGATCAGCTAAACGGGCTCACCGAAATGACAATAGATGCCGTGAGTGGCGCGACTCTATCTCAGGAACCGGAAGGGCGATGGAAACTTCGTAAAGACGGCGGCACGCTCGACGCAGTGACCGGCGCCACCATCACCAGCCGCGCAGTCGTCGATGCCGTCCATCAGATTGCTCTAACCTATGCCAACCACAACGAAGAACTCCTGGGACACTAATCATGGAAGATTCCACAAAGCCGAAAACCGAAAACCTCATCTCCACTCTGCTAAAAGAATTCACAAAAGGGATCGTAAAAGAAAACCCCGTCCTGATTCTTCTACTTGGGATGTGCCCCACGCTAGCCGTCACCAACAACGCGATAAACGGATTCGGCATGGGCGTAGCAACACTCTTCGTCTTACTCGGAAGCAACACCGTCATATCACTCATTCGAACACTCATACCCAAACGAGTACGAATTCCATGCTATATCGTCGTCATAGCCTCCTTTGTAACCATGGTTGATTTGCTCATGCAAGCATATGCGCCGACCGCACTATACGAAGCACTCGGCATCTTCATTCCACTGATCGTCGTCAACTGCATTGTTCTTGGACGAGCCGAAGCCTTCGCCTCAAAAAACAGCGTAATCAAATCCATCGCCGATGCGCTAGGCATGGGCTGCGGCTTCATCCTCGCCCTACTCATCCTTGGGGGACTACGCGAATTCCTATCCAACGGATCGCTCTTTGCAATACAGCTAATTCCCGCATGGAAGCACGACTTCCTTCTCATGAGTCAAGCGCCCGGCGCCTTCATTTTGCTAGGAATCATACTTGCAGTGATTAACGCGTTTAACATTCGCAAAGCTCGGAAAAAAGGGGAAGGCTACCATCCGCCGGCCAACCTCGACTGCCGCCACTGCAACATCTGCAATATTGAATGTTGAAGGAAAGAGACCTTTCTGAGTTTCGAGTTCCAAAGGTTGGAAAATCCCCCTCTAGGGAGGGGCGCCGAAGGCGGGGTGGGTTCTTGGATGACGGGAAACTGCCGAATTTCCAACCATCAGCCCTCATACAAAACGTCCTTTTTTGAGTTTTGCCTCGCAACTTGAATGT
>JAOZMR010000223.1 GCA_029934215.1 Pontiellaceae bacterium
ATGCTCGGAAGTTTCTGCGGAGATGGCGCATTTTAATTTGCGAGGAAAAAAACAAGAAGAGGCGTCTTGTATGAGGGATGGAGAGCGGTCTGAAAACTCGCTCCAAATGATCTGGGTGAAAAAAATTTAAAAAACTTCTGGTTTTGATCCGAGTTTGGTTTAAGGTGTGTGGCTATTCGATGCATAGGCATCGGGTTTTAATGAAGGAATTTTTACCGAATAGTTTTTATTACATTTTAATGCGTTAACGCGCAGTTACGTTTTCAACAAAAATCACCAATTTTTACCTATGAAACGAACTGAACGAAGACGCGCCCATGTGGCGCGGCTCCCAGTTCATGTTTCATAGGGGGCGTTTGGTGATGCCTTGTTGGAGACGTGGATTTAGAGTCCGCGTCTTTTTTTGTGCCCGGATCACGTGAGAAGGCTTTTTAAAACAAAGGTTTTTTTAATAACACGAGATTTGGAAGCAATCGTTGACCGGCGGTAAAAGCAAAACAAAGGAATAAATAATGAAAAATATGCTGTATTACCCAGGGTTCGAGGTGAAATCTGAAGCTTGGCTTAAGTTTGCGTTGCTATACATGGACCAGTTACAACCAATCATTCCTGAAGAGGGGAGGTCACATCTAAGCGAACAGTTTTTTATGATTGAAAATGAGACTGATTTGATTGTTCCACATAACCCTAGTGTCGAAGAAGGGACAACTGCAACGCTTGATGCAATTGCTCTTGTAGAAAAAATACTGCAACGCCCTGAGCGTTATGTTGCTGCTCTTGGTGGTATGGATTCCCCTTCTAGTTGGCGAATGGCGGAGAATCATCAATTTACATTGCTCGACAAGAAATATTCTCCCGCATGGAAAGAGTTCTGCCTGACCGAGAAACTTGCAAGTTTCTCTGGTAACGGAGTGCTAATTTCAAAATCTCTGGGACTCATCTATATGTCTTTTCTTACAAACGTCATTTCAGAAAAGACAGGAATCGAGCCGATTACGGATCATTCAAAAATGGATCGCATTTCCATACTCACTCGACAAGTTCCTCCGTCAGCGAGGTGTAAAACTAAGCTCGCAAATCGCATTGTCCAATTAAAGCTTCCTGGGAATATAAATGATTTGGCGCTATCTGAAATCATCGCACATAGAAATAAAAATGGATTCAAAGAAAACATGCACGCTTTTCATTCCGAGCTGGAGAAACATATCGAAGAAATGGAAGGGGGTGAAACGGAAGAAACGTTTTTGGATTCTCGTGGTTCGATTATAAGGGAGTTCTCTGATGAAA
Organism: Pontiellaceae bacterium; assembly: GCA_029934215.1. GTDB lineage: Bacteria > Verrucomicrobiota > Kiritimatiellia > Kiritimatiellales > Tichowtungiaceae > Tichowtungia. Next base: position 1,288 of record JAOZMR010000223.1, read on the forward strand.
TCGCTTCTTTCGGTTTTGGGGTCGCAACTCTACCTCTTAGTATATGGTGTCGGGCTTCTAACCCGGTATCTGTCGAAGATACCATCGCTGGAGTCATTGGTGGTTCAGCTTTGGCTGCGGAGTCTTTTGTTTCCGTCCGAAACACTTGGAGGAACACAAAAGAAACTCGTATGACCCGAAAGTATTTAGCGGAAATAGGAACGATTCATCCGTGATTTATGCGGATGTGGTAATTACATTGCGATTAATTCTGATTAACAAATGAAATATAAATTATGAAAAAATGGTTTTTGATGGGGCTTGTTGGGGTTTGTGCTTTGTCCGCTTGGGCGGAGGTGTCAAATCTGATGCTGTCGCAGCGGGAGGGAACGAAGCTGGTGGATATTTCTTATGATTTATCCAGTACAGATGCGGATACGGCTATGGTGTCGCTAGTAGTGAGCAATGGGTCGTCGGTTGTGGCTTGCCCGAGCGTGACTGGCGATGTCGGTGTTGGCGTGGCTGTTGGTCCCAATAAGTTGATGGTGTGGGATACTGGAGCAGATTGGAATGGTCAGGCTGCAGATTTGTCGCTGTCGGTTTTTGTTCTTCCTCGCTATCTGGTGATTGATTTATCGGGAGGCACAACGGCGACGAGCTATCCCGTTTCGTATTTATATACCGATCCTTCGGGCGGTTGGACGGATGAGCATAAAACCACCAAGCTGGTGTTGTGCCGCATTCCGGCAGGATCTTTCACGATGGGTTCGCCGAGCGATGAGCTTGGGCACAACGAAACACAACATCATGTGACGTTAACGGAAGATTTTTATATGGGCGTGTTTGAGCTGACTCAAAGGCAGTGGGAGCTGGTGATGGGCGATAACCCAAGCTATTACAAATCCGACAAACATCCTATGGAGAGGGGTTTTTATTCTGACATTCGTGGTAGTTCTGCGGGCGCGGGTTGGCCTGCGAACGGAACCGTGGATGCGACCTCTTTTATGGGGAAACTCCGAGAACGGACTGGGTTGGCGGAGCTGGATCTGCCCACCGAGGCGCAATGGGAATATGCCTGCCGAGCCGGAACCATTCGCGCCTATAATGACCAGACAAAGAATAGTGGAGAGGGATCAGATTGGTTGACGACGGGATCGGGTACAGATTCGAACTTGGAGCCGTTGGGTATGTACAAAGCGAACAGTTCAGAAGGCAAGGCGAATGTCGGCACCAAGCAGGCGAATGCGTGGGGTTTGTACGACATGCACGGAAATGTGCACGAATGGTGTTTGGATTGGTACGGCACGTATCCAGGAACGGTGGCTGATCCGACAGGTGCTACAAGTGGTTCGAACCGCGTGAAGCGCGGCGGCAGCTGGGGCATCAACGCCCTGAATTGCCGCTCGGCGGATCGCGGCAACGGCAACCCGAGCCCCCGCAACGGCAACGTCGGTTTTCGGGTCTGCTCCGCTCCCCTAGTTATAGAGTGACATCCTCTGTTCTTTTGAGCTGGCGTAGGGTTCTAGGGAGCCCCAAGCGGAGCGGGGCGGAAAAGAACCCAGAGCCGGGGGTGCAGGGGCGGAAAGAGTATCGAATATCGAACAAGGAATATCGAATGTCGAAGTGAGCAAGAGATAGAACTGCGTGATGTCATGGATGTGATGACTCGATTTTTTAAATGTGAGAAGTGTTTTGTAACGTAAGGAATCAATGAAATGAAAAAGATGAAATGGTTAGTAATGGGTTGCGCGTTGTGTTTAAACGTAGCGTGGGTATATGGAGAAATGGGTACATTGTTTGTAGATACTCGTGATTATCATCTAACGGTTTCTTCCGATCACGGCTCTCCGGTTCCAAGCATTGGAACAAGCGTGCATGCGTGGAGATCAACCGTGACGTGTTTTGTGGATAGCGTTGTGAGCGGACGAACGAATAGCGTATGTGCTGGGTGGGTTGGGGCTGGGTCGGTTCCTTTGACAGGATCAACCAATACAACAGGGTTGATTGTTTTAACGAGTATTAATTCGTCTATTGTTTGGAGTTGGCCTGTTACGACTCTTTCTGATTTGCGGGTGGAGAATGTTTCTGCGGTTCAGCGTGCGGGGACAAAGTTTGTGGATGTTTCGTACGATGTGTATAGCACGGAGACAAATCGCGTGGCGGTTTCGTTGTCGGTGGATGATGGTTCGGTCGGTTCTGGGTCGGTTTCGGGCGATGTTGGTTCTGATGTTTCGACTGGTGTGGGCAAGGTTTTGGTTTGGGATGCTGGCGCGGATTGGAACGGGAATGTGGACGATCTAACATTTAGAATTTTTGGGCAATATGCTTCTGGAGTTCAGGTTGAAACGCCCGCGGGTCGGGTTCGGATTCCGGCGGGTCAGAACAGCGGGGATGATCCGGATTTTGGCGCGTATTCTTTGACGGTTTCCAATGCTCTGTTTATGGATGCGGGAGAAGTATCAAAGGGGCTGTGGGACGGAGTTGCTGAGTGGGCGACAACTAACGACTACACGTTTGCTAATGCCGGAAGCGGCACGGCATCGAATCATCCGGTGCATACCGTAAGTTGGGTGGATGCGGCGATGTGGTGCAATGCGCGTAGTGAGTTGGAGGGGTTTGTTTCCTGCTATAACACGAATGACTGGAGCTGTGATTTCGATGCGAATGGTTATCGGCTTCCGTCGGCGGTGGAGTGGCAGTACGCGGCGCGCGGCGGGTTGAGCGGGAAGCGGTTCCCGTGGGGCGATGAGATTACTCATTCCAATGCGAATTATATTAGTTTAGCAACGCATGCGTATGATGTGAGCGCGACGCGGGGGCTGCATCCGGTTTATGGCGCGGGGGCTGCGCCGGAGTTTAGCTGTACGGCGAATGGATATGGTTTAACTGCGATGGCGGGCAATGTGCGGGAGTGGAGCAATGATTCGTCGGGCGCAAATCGTGTGCTGTGCGGCGGTCGTTGGCAGGGTCAGGCGCCGGAGGCGCGGTGCGCGGCGGTGAGTTTTTCTGATCCGGCGAGTGTTTCGTCGGTGATCGGTTTCCGTACGGTTCAGCGGGCATCATTTTCGGATTCGATTCTGGAGGTGCTTGAGGTGGGTGTGGATACACGTGACTACAACCTGACGGTTTCGTCGGAGCATGGAACGCCAGTTCCAAGCATTGGAACAAGCGCGTATGCGTGGCATGCACGTGTGATTTGCTCTGTGGAGAATGCCTCTGTGGAAGATAGCATTAAATGGGATAGTGATGGATGGAGCGGTTCTGGTGCGATTCCTTCGTCCGGTACGACAAGATCCACGGGGGTGGTTGTT
>JAOZMR010000224.1 GCA_029934215.1 Pontiellaceae bacterium
GTTTAAAGGGAAGTTGCCGTAAATAATCTCGAAATTTAGATGCGTTTGCCCTGGTGTTCTTGACAGGTTTCATCCCTGTTTGATATCATCCACGCAATGTTTAAAAAACGAAATACAGAAATCGATTACGCAGAGCCAAAAAGGTGTTAGACGGAACGATTCTGTAGAATTAACTGTTAGCTTAGGAAAAACAAATACAAATAGCAAAAAGCGATGAAGAAAACGTTAACTGGTTCGATCATCCTGACGTGCTTGTACATGTCATCTCTAGCGCAAACACCGGAGCCATTAGCGGCCTACAAGGCCGCTGTACAATCACATGAAAACTTCAACCGAGTTCAGCGTGAAGCAGGTATGCCGGAAATGGCCGTCCCGACGATCAAGGAATGGCTGAAGGCAGAAGAGGAAAAAGCAACAGCCCCCGCAGTCCCATCCATTCGAGACTCTCAGAGAGAAAAAGCGATCAGGGAGAAGCAAAGGCTGCTTACGACCAAATTGGAAGAAGGTCGCCGAAACGCTCAACGCACCTTAACAACAAAAACCTTTCGCCCTCGGATAGCCAAAGCAAAAAGAGAACAAGCCCTTACCACAACTGGGGTGCGAAAACTTAGTAAGCAATGGTCGGAATATCGTCGCGTGGCGAACGCGCCGATGGATCAGGAGTTGCGGGAAATATTAAGCCCCGAGAACGGCTTGCTTCCGGTCGCATCTCGAAACGGGCTGCTCGAAATCTTAGGTACCGATAATTTTACAGCGGCGGATACAATCAGTTTGGATGAGCTTTGGCCCGGCGGAAATTCACTTCTCCCTGATGTAACAGGAGAAGGGCGTTTGGTCGGAGTATGGGAAGCCGGAGGCGGTGTACTTGCCAGCCATGATGAATTTCAATCTTTCGGCAGCAGTCGGGTCGCACAAATTGACGACCCTACAATCAGCCAATTGCCCAGTGCCCACAACCACGCAACACAGGTAGCAGGAACTATCACGGCGGCTGGCCTTCAGGCAAATGCACGTGGCGGAGCATATGGCACTGAAATCCTCGCATATGATTCAGTGGGTGATATTGGAGAAATGACGCTTGCTGTTGCTGCGGGCCTTGAGCTTTCGAACCACTCTTATAGCTCACGGTCAGGATGGATATATAATTCTACTTACGGATGGATTTGGATTGGCAGAGATGTTGTCGGAGAAGATCCGACATTTGGCATTTACACATATCAAGCGCGAGAAATAGACCTTCTTTGTTATGATTCCGAAACTTATCTTCCTCTCTTTTCTTCGGGCAATGAGGTAACAGAGCCGGGGCCAGTGAACCTTTCCGGCGTAATTCCGGCGGGAACTTTGTATTATCGAGCCGTAGACTCTGATGGAGATGGAATTATTGATCAATTAGTTGTGGACGACACGACGCACCCTTCTGATGCAGGCATCCCCTTATCTGGAGCAACCCCACCTTATCAGGGATGGCCAGCTATCGGACCGGGGTTTGATACATGCAAGCCTCGAGCTTGCGCAAAGAACACATTAGCAGTCGGAGCCATCGATGACGTGATTGGTGGGATTCAAAACTCTTCTGATGCTCAAATCGCTCCTTTTAGCAGTCGCGGTCCAACCGATGACGGGCGGATCAAGCCTGACATCGTTGCTAATGGAGTAGATGTTGTTACCACAGATTATGATAGCAGCCAGGGAAGCCTTACTGACCGTTATACCGATGGCGTTAACGGTGCCACCCCCGTAAGTGGAACCAGTTTCTCAACCCCCTCCGCTTCGGGGATGTTGGCAGGAATACAAGAACTTCACGAATCATTGGGTGGCGAGCCGCTTTGGGCTTCTTCATTAAAAGCCATTACGCTTGGAACGGCCGATGATGCCGTAGACTTGCCGGATTTCACTGGTCTTGGAACCGTCTCCTTCACAGGCCCAGATTATTTTTATGGCTGGGGTGTTGCTAACGCAGAACGTGCGGCGGCACTCGTGTATGCCAACGACACTAGTATTTCTCGCCGGACTCACCTTCGACAACATGTACTGTTTGATGGAAACACCATCCAGATTCCGGTGGAATGGGACGGCACATCTTCTGAAATTCGAGTCACTCTCGTTTGGACCGATCCCGCATTTCAAGATGTCGCCATCGCTTCCGGGGAGGAAGGCGTGCCGGAGTTGGATGACAATACCGTTGCTGATGATCCTACTTTACGACTAATCAACGATCTTGATATTCGCGTGACCACGCCGGGAAGCACAACTCTTGAACCGTGGGTGCTTGATCCGGCTAATCCAGAGCTACCAGCAACAACCGGAGATAACTTTCGCGATAACGTAGAACAAGTTGTGATTGAAAACCCGGTTGCAGGGACCTTCACGGTAACAGTTAGCCATAAAAACAACCTCAAAGCGGCATTTATGCTGGAGCCAGGCCATCCGCAATACGCCCCAAACGAAACACGCTACGAGCTCAGCGCAGGGCAATACCAAAACTTCTCTCTTGCAATCGAGGGTAATAAGGAAATCGAAACGGATGAGTTTGCTATCACGATGATCGAACCAATGGCTGGTGACGCATTGCTGGAATGGAAAAGTATTCCGGGAGTGCGCTACCAAGTTGAAACAACATCCGACCTCACCGTTCCCGATTGGACTGCTGCAGAGGGATCTCTTGATGCTATAAGTTTACAGACTCCGCTGACTATTTCAGGAGCACTTGGAAACACGACCGGGTTCTATCGTGTTCTGGAGGTCATGCCGTGATCTTATTGCGCCATATTTGTTTGGCGTTTTGTTTGCTGCTCGCCATCCCAGCGAGCGGCGACTTGGTTTATGTCGATCTTCCGCCACCGGAGGGGTTTTTTGGTTCTGTAGACGGATCAACCGCTGTTAAAAGCCTTGACCTTGATGACAACGGAACTGTTGATGTGGAATTCTTGAGCAATTCCGCATTCGGCTTTTATGTCCAAACGCCAACAACAACGCGAATAACATGGGTTGACGGATTTGGAACCCTGCCTATGCCAGCAGGTGAAACCATAGGGGAAGAACTTGAACCGACATCACACCCAGAAGCGTCGCTTTATCCCCAAGATCCAGAATGGATGAATTTCGGAACAACTGTTAATCTAAGTTATTATCAAGAAAATCCGACTTCATGGCCCCCAGAGCCAACAATCCTTGGTTCATGGGGAAAAGAAGATGCATATTTTGCACTAGAGTTCCAAGGATATGCCGGAATACATTACGGATGGATACATATTGAGGAATTCGCAGGTTTCGGAGGTTGGTTCTATGAGTATGCGTATGAAGATACACCAGGGGCTAGCTTGATGGCCGGCGCGGTTCCTGAACCATCATCACTGATTCTATTTATCGTTGGCGCATGGGGAACATGGATTTTAAGACAAAAAAACCGCTATTGGGATAGGACTCCTCATCGCTGAGGAGCCCTCCCTTGTCACCGTACGTACGGATCGCGTATACGGCGACTCGGCTGTGACAGACGAGCGTTTATCTAAGGCGGACTAATCCGTAGTGTTTGCAGAACCATTGGGCGGGTAGCGCGTAGTTCATCGTTTGATATCGACTCACTCGCCATGCTCCTTTTCTTGTGTTCCCTAGCATGACCGCGTCGGCGTGTCGTATCCCCAATCGCTTGAGGTTCTTCACTTTCGTTCGCGGAAGTCGCCATTGTTTCCAGAGGTAGGCTCGCAACCGTCGGACGATCCAGCTGTTGAGCTGTTGTTTCGGTTTCTTGCTAAGTCCGTTTCCGTAGTAGTTCAGCCATCCGGGTAGATATCCGTTTAGCCCAAGTTTTGCGTAAAAGATATAAAAACTTAAAACTTAGATCTTTTGGGCGGTTTTTTCGAGGTCCAATTTCTGTAAGCCGTTGAATACCAACGGTTCGACTTTTTTTGGGTGTTAGGCGTAGGGGCTAATTCGGTCCAAAATTTCTTGACGTCTGCCTTTTTTTGTAAAATACGCGCATGTGTTTTAGAACAAAATTTATAAAAACCTCAAAAGTCATTCGGCTTATCGAGTCTTTTCGCGACGCTGAAAGAATGCTTCGTCAGCGCGTGATTGCATCACTGGGCGACGCGCAAATCTCGGAGGATGAGAAAAAACAAATCGCCCGTGCCGTCGGAATGCGCATAAAAAAGAAACCCCTCTATTTGAAGAGAAACTTTCGGAAAATGCTACACAGTGGGTAACCCGTATTGTACGGATTGCAGAGCAGTCCAAGGCGTCTCGCCCTGTGACAAAAAGCGCGACGGTCGACGGCGTGCTTGTCGATCAGGTCGAGGCGGAAAACGTAGTGGGTTTCGGTGCTGAACTCGTTGCTGTAGATGCTTGGAACAAACTGGGGCTTACTTCGGTGCTTGAAAAAGCAGGTATGTCGAAGAAGCAAATTGCAACCGCACAGCTGATGATTTCGAACCGACTGATCGAACCGGTGAGTGAGTGGGCGCTTGTTAATTGGGCGGAACGAACGGCTCTTCCTGAGCTGCTAGTAGTCCATCCCGTAAGTTCTGCTATTGTTTTCGGCAATTCATGTTCGTTA
>JAOZMR010000036.1 GCA_029934215.1 Pontiellaceae bacterium
GCTGAGATCACAAGACAGAAACGTTTAAAAAGAGCATCTTGACAGCAAAGAGAGAGCCCTCTTGCTAAGATGGTTCGAAAGTCGACTTTTCTCCTCTCTTCCGCTCCACACCCTTTTGCAGATCTGAGCGGTTCCATTAACATAAAACGCTTTTCAAATAGGGTCGAGCTACAAGCCATCGCCCAGCAAAAACAGACCGAGGCTCGCGGTGCGCTGGAAGACTATTTGCGCAATTACCAACTAACAGCAAAACTGCAAAAGCGATTTACTGCCATAGGGGTGACGGAGCAAGAGTGGAGTTCGCTTGAATCCGCGAAAGCTCGTTTGTTGGATGCGAATCGCCCTGCCACTTCGCCGGATTGGCTTGAGGAGTTTGAGCTGACGTTTTCAGGCATCCTCGATAGATGCGCAAAGCGGCGGGTTGCAAAATATGCATTCCGAGTGGGAGCTGGAACGGCGGCATCGCCCATGGCAATGCTCGATCAAATGATTGTGCTTTACGGCTCCACGGCGATGATAAAAGAGTTGTTTTGCTTCTATCATCTTCGCCCAGCGGCAGGGCAGACGCTTGTTCTTCTTACGAAAAGCCTTACGCACACCTACTTGAGCGGGATGGCTGAAGCGGCGACGGAAAGCGTTGCCGACTGGATTGCTGAAACACTTCCAGATGCTGGAAACGCGCTGGTCGGCGGTGGATTAAAATTTGCAGGAGCAAAAAGTGCTGAAGGTCTACTGAACGCAAACCTCATTCGGCGACTGGGGAACAGTTCCGTTTCAATGCTTCAGCCAATTAACAAGAAAACCTTAATAAAATGAAAACACTCTGGGCGAACCGGGTTCGCAGCTTCGCAACCCGAAACTCGCGGCGGTTTTCCACGAAACCAAATGAAGTGGAATTCGCTTTTTTCACAAATTCCGGTTGAAAGCATGGTGTATGCTCGTCGGCAAAATTAGTACGACGCAATCGAAGAAAGCATAAATGCATCCGATTCCAAAAATACCGTTTAACCACCGTCGGCGTGAACGCCAAAAAATGATGAAAAAATGTGATCGGATTTTGATACAAAAATCCTATAAACTACAGGCATGAATCAAAACCAATCCGCCCCACCTCCGACATCCCGCTTCGCAACTGTTCATGGCTCTGCCGGACAAAACCCTCGAACCCTCGGTCCGCTTCGTGTTTTCTGGCCGCTAGCCCCTATTTGCCTCGTTACTGGCTATCTCTTTAGAGCCGCTTTGCCATACCCAGAGCTCTCTACGACACAAGCAGGATTCCTTTTTCTAGCTCTCGCTGTTTTTATTGCGGTGTTTATTGGATGGAGCGCACGACGCCTTCGTAGCTTTCTTAAAGGCGCTGAAGGCGAGGAAAAGGTCGCTCGTGTCCTCTCCTTCCTGCCGGCAAGTCATACTGTTTTTAATGATCTGGAGTTAGAGGAGCAGGGCGCGGATTTCGATCATGTCGTTGTTGCGCCATCCGGGATTTACGTCATCGAGACAAAGAATTGGAGAGGCGACATTACGTTTGAAAACGGGATGGTTCTCTATAATGGACAAATCCCGAACCGCGCACCACTCGCGCAAGTGAAGGAGGCGGCTGTTCATTTGGCAGAGCATCTTGTTGTTGCCCGTTGCCAAATTGTTCCTATTTACCCCATTCTTTGCTTTGTCGACAATTCGTTGCAATGCGGTCTCTCCAATATCGATGGCGTGGAGATTTGTACAGATACAAACCTATACGAACGCTTCGAAACCAGTTCTGCAAACCCGCTCGAAACCACAGTTCTTGCGGCTATTACCGAGGAGCTTGCCCGTTGCACAGATGGCTAGAAAATGGCAACCCTTGCGCGTGTAATCGTGGTCTGGTGGGCTTTTAGGAATACGTTATGAAACAGCAAACTCGAATTCTCATCAATCCGAACTCTGGTCTCGGAACAGCTCTCGATCGGATCCGTGAACCTCTTCTTGAATACTGGGATCTGCCTGATACCGATTTGTCTATCCAGTTCAGTAAATCCAAAGAGGACGGGCAAGCCAAGACGCGCCGTGCAATCGAGGATGATGTCGGACGACTTTTGGTTGTGGGCGGCGACGGAATGATCAATTCCATCGGAAGCATACTCATCGGAACCGATGTTGCGCTCGGTGTTGTGCCTACCGGAAGCGGCAATGGCTTTGCTCGCCATTTCGATATCCCTCTTGATATTGTCAAAGCCACAAAGGTATTGGCCGGTGCCAGGACAAAACGAATCGATGTCGGCTTCGCGAACGATCACCCTTTCTTCGTTACGTGCTCACTCGCATGGGATGCCGCACTCGTGGATGTTTTCGAGAAATCTCCCGTGCGGGGCGTTCTTCCGTATATTCTTGCGGGAGTTTACCAGTTCTTCGAGTACACTCCGCAACCTTTCACGCTACAGCTCGATGGAACTAAAGAGCTCCATATCCCAGACCCGCAGCTCTGCACCATCGCAAACCTCACGCAATATGGTGGCGGCGCAAAAATCGCTCCAGGCGCGAAGTCCGACGACGGTAAACTCCAACTCATTACCATCCGACGCTCCAACTTCCATAAAGTGCTTCCAATGATTGGAAAGGTGTTCGACGGAAAAACCCACGAGGTGCGCGGAATCGAAACGCGCGCCTTTGAAACCCTCACCGTTCGAAGAGAAAAGGCAGGGCCCATGCAGCTCGATGGCGAACTGCTTTCCGCTCCTGCGGACATACACATCCGCGTGGAACCGAGCGCATTGAACGTGCTCGTTCCGTGAGGATATACACAAAAAAAGCGCCCCCGCAAGGGAGCGCCTTTTTGCATCAACAGAAGAGAGTTTTACTCGGCTGCAGCATCAAAGTCCCGGCTATGTTCCACGACATTGCCTTTTTCTTTTAGCTCCTCGATGTAAGCAACTAACGCTTCCTGTTTTTTCTGGGAAGAGAGGTAGTCAAGAAGTTGAATTTTCACATCGGCGAGCGACTGAACGCCTTCAGCTTGGCGGTCTGAAACTGTGATGAGGTGATAACCAAATTGGGTTTCAACGATTTCGCTCACAGCATTAAGTTCTATGGTGAGAGCGATCTCTTCGAATTCAGGAACCATTTGTCCTTTTGGTACGTCTTTATATTCGCCGCCGTTTTGTGCGGATCCTGGATCTTCGGAATATTTTTTTGCTGCCTCTGCAAAGGTGATCGTGCCAGCATCAATGTCTGCCTTAATCTTTTCAATTTGCGTTTTCTTTTCGGCTTTGGCGTCATCCTCGAGATCGCGAGTCATGAGTAGGATATGGCTGGCTGTGTAGGTTTCTGGGGTTTTGAAGGATTCGATATTTTCCTCATAAAACTCACTAGCCTCAACTAAGGTTGCTTTCTCCACGCTTTCAGTTTTTTCCTCAACAAGTTTACCAATGAGAAGTTGTTTTTTTAGGTTCTCCATCCACTCGTCCATATCAACATCATTTTCAGCAAGCATTTCTTTGATGTTTTTTCCTTCAGGGATGTTGGCTTCAATCTTTGCGATTTCTGCAGCTACCGCTTCGTCGCTGACAACGAGGCTTGATTTTTCTGCGGCTTTCGTGAGGAGGAGGTTTGCAACGAGCATCTCGGACATCTCTTTGTAAACCCGCGGGTAGAGCTGGGAAAGTTGTTCCGGCGGAACTTGTTGGCTCATTTGCATCATTCGCATCTGCGTGGCCTGCATAATTTCGCCATGAGTAATGTCTTCGCCGTCCACGCTGATCACGACATCTTCTTCTGTCAGAGCAAGCGGATTGGGTTGAAGAGGCTTCTCGAATAGATCTGGCACTTGAGCCAAATCGACTGTTTCAACTGCGGGTTCTTCTTTATCGCATCCGGATAGGAATGCGACCAAGGAAGTTATCAGGACAAAAAGTCCGATCGTTTTTGTTTTTGTTACGGGTGCGGTCATGTCAAAGTTCTCCTTTATGGATGTTTTTCCTATGTCGTATTGTCCGATTTGACAAACGAAAGGGAATACTCATGTTTCGGAGCGGATATGTCAAACCATTCGATCTTACAAAATAAAGGCGTCAGGGAATGAGTCGAAAAATAGAAAATGCTGAGTTCACGTGTCATCGATGCGGAACCTGCTGTCGATGGGAGGGGCATGTTCTTCTCACTCAAGAGGATATAACCCGTCTATCCGGCTCGACAGGGCTTTCAGAGGAGGCATTTATCGAGCGCTACACGGCGCTAGCAGTGAATCGGCGCGAGCTAAGCTTGGTCGACCATCCGGACGGGAGTTGTATCTTTTTGGATGAGAATCGATGTCGTTTTTACACCGATAGACCGGCGCAATGTCGCGACTTTCCGCATTCGTGGCGCGTCACGAACGGATGCCCTGCGTTGGAAGAAATGAACTAAAAGGTTGAGTTAACGAGCAGATTGTCGTTTCCTTTCCTTTTCGTGAAAATTTGATCGTAAGGAGTTTGACCCCATGGCCACAATGGAAATAAAAGAAATATTAGAAATCTTGCCGCATCGTTACCCCTTTCTTCTCGTGGATCGTGTTATTGAATGCGACGACGAGAAGCGGATTGTTGGACTAAAGAACCTCACGTTTAACGAGCCGTTTTTCCAGGGACACTTCCCTGGACAGCCCGTTATGCCCGGCGTTTTACAGATGGAGGCCTTAGCGCAGGTCGCTGGGATTTTGCTCAATAAGTTATTCGGCGGCGAAGGGAAAATCTCCTACTTCGCGGCAATCGACAACGCCCGCTTCCGTCGGCCCGTTGTGCCGGGCGACCAGCTCCGCCTCGAAATCGACATCATTAAAGCCAAGCAACGCCTGTCAAAAGTGCACGCAAAAGCATTCGTAGGGGAAGAACTAGCTTCCTCCGCCGACCTCATGTTCAGCTCCGCAGGATAATTTATGAACACGATTCATTCCACCGCGATTGTCGAGGAAGGTGCGGAGCTAGGCGCGGGCGTCAAGCTCGGTGCCTATAGCGTGATTGGTCCCGACGTCAAAATCGGCGATCAAACAGAAGTCCTGGCGCACGCCGTAATCGACGGAAACACCACCATCGGCAACGAATGCACCATTCATCCATTTGCACGGATCGGCGGCGCCACACAAGATCTCAAGTTCGACGGCGGCACACCTGGCGTCATTGTCGGCAACAATACCGTTCTGCGCGAATGCGTCACCATCAACGCCGGCACGCACGACGGCGAGATGACAGAGGTCGGCTCCGAATGCCTGCTGATGGCCTACAGCCACGTTGCTCACGCCTGCAAAATTGGGAACGGCGTCATCATCGCAAACGGAACACAACTGGCGGGCGACGTAATCGTCGAGGACTTTGCCATCATCGAAGGACTCGCCGGGGCCGTACAGTTCCGGCGAATCGGGAAAATGGCCTTCATGGGAGCGTACACCAAAGCAACCAAAGACGTACCCCCATTCATGATTGCCGACGGGCTCAACATTCAGATTCGTGGCTTCAATAAAATTGGAATGGCACGACGCGGAATCCCCGAAAAATCGATTACCTCAGTCAAAGAAGCATACCGAATTCTCTATCGCAAAAAGCTTCCACTCGCAGAAGCCATCGAAACAATCGAAAACGAAGTGACACCGACACCAGAAATAAGATATCTGCTCGACTTCATCCGAAACTCAAAAGTCGGAATCGTCCGGTAAAACATTCGACGGAAAACTCAGACTGCCATGAAAATAAACAGCAAGCTATCCATCTTATTAGAAAAAACCGAGCTCTTCACGCCAGAACAGATCGACAAGACGCTTTCAGCACTGAAAGCAGACGGAACCCATTTCATCGAAACAATCCTTGAAACCTCTGGGATCAAAGAAGAACTCTTCCTTGAAAAACTCTCGGACGTCATGGGTTTATCCTTCATGCGCCTAAAAGACGCAGAAATCGACGCAGAAATCCTCGAAAAAATTCCGCCAAAAGCCGTATTCCAATACAACATCATGCCCGTCGGCGAAGAAAACAGATGCCTACAGATCGCAACCGCCAACCCGCTTCAGCCCGGTCTCATCGATGCCATGCGCCTCGTCACTGGCGGACGCATAAAGCTCGTTCTCAGTCCCGCCGCTGACATCGAATCCGCCGCCAAACGCCTCTACGGAGTTGGCGCAGAAACCCTCGACCGCATGATGCAAGACGACGACCGCATCGACCTCGACGGCGACACGCTACTCAAACAGGACTTGAACGACCTCGATCAAGAAGCCTCCGTCGTCAAATTTGTCAACCAGATCATCTGGGAAGCGCACCAGAATCGCGCTACCGATATTCACATTGAGCCGATGGAAATCGATCTGCGCATCCGCTACCGCATCGACGGCGTACTCCACCAAACCCCCGTACCCGCCACACTCAAACGCTTTCAGTCCTCCATCATTTCGCGCATCAAAGTCATGGCCAACATGGACATCGCCGAAAAACGCCTCCCGCAAGACGGACGCATCAGCCTGCGCATTCAGGGCGCGGATATTGATGTGCGTGTTTCCACCATGCCCACTGTTTATGGCGAAAGCATCAGCCTCCGCCTGCTTCTTCGCGGAAGCGGCATGATCGGAATGGAACAGCTCGGACTCGCGCCCGACGACGAAAAAGTCCTCAAACGCATGATCACCCGCCCGCACGGAATTCTCCTTTGTACCGGCCCGACCGGTTCCGGGAAATCCACATCCCTCTACGCCTGGCTCCACACCATCAACTCCGTCGACAAACGCATCATGTCCGCCGAAGACCCCATCGAGTACGAAATGGCAGGCATCAACCAGGTGCATATAAAGCCCGAAATTGGACTCACCTTCGCCCACGTCCTCCGCACCTTCCTTCGCCAAGATCCCGACGTCATCATGGTCGGAGAGATTCGCGACGGAGAAACTGCCGACATCGCCATTCGCGCCGCGCTCACGGGACACTTAGTTTTCAGCACCCTTCACACCAACGATTCCGCCGGAAGCATCAACCGACTCCTCGACATGGGCATCGAGCCCTTCCTCGTCGCATCCTCCGTCGAAGGCATCGTCGCCCAGCGCCTCATTCGCCGCCTCTGCCCCGCCTGTCGGAAACCCGTCGAAATTGACGACACCAAGCGCGAGTTCCTAAAAACCGAAGGCTTCCCTGTCGAAGAACTCGAAACCAAAAAAATCTACGAACCCAACGGATGCGACGACTGCCGAGGCTCCGGCTTCAAAGGTCGAACCGGCATCTACGAACTACTCGTAATCAACGACGCCATACGCCCGCTCATCATCGAACGCGCGCCAGCCAGCGACATCAAACGCGAAGCGCTCAAACACGGACTCCACACCCTGCGCGACGACGGATGGCGCAAAGTCCTCGACGGCGTCACCACCGTCGAAGAGATCCTCCGCGTCTCCGAAGACGACGACTAGTCCGTCGAAAAATTTGGAGTCTCAGCTCCAAAGGAAAGAAAAACCCCTATGAGCGAGCAGGAACTGGTCAAGAAGTACAGCGATCTGATTTGGAAAATAGCGAATCTTTTGCGTGGGCCGTATCGTCCTCCACAGTACAGGAAGGTGATGATTCCGTTGGTGGTGCTTCGGCGGCTGGATTCGGTGCTTGAGGTGTCGAAAAAGGATGTGCTGACGGAGTACAACAAGCTGAAGGCGGCGGAAAAATATGAGGATGAGGCGATTGAGAAGATTCTCTTCCGAAAGTTTGATCTGAAGTACTTCAATACGAGCGGCTTCACCTTTGCGGTGAAGGAGCCGGGTTTGTTCGCCAAGCTGATTGATGATCCAGACGGGCTGGTATCGAATCTGAAGAATTTCATTGCGGGATTTTCATCAAACGCCAGAGACATTCTGGAGAAGTTTAAGTTTGAAGAGGAACTCGACAAGCTGGATGACTCAAATCGGTTGTTTGAAATCATCAAGGAGATGACTGATCCGGCGGTTGATCTTCATCCGGATACGGTTTCCAATGTGGTGATGGGCTACCTTTTCGAGGATCTTGTTCGACGATTTAATGAGCAGGCGAATGAAGAGGCGGGGGATCATTTCACGCCTCGCGAGGTGATCAGCCTGATGGTGAATCTGTTGTTTACGGGCGAGGAAGATGTCTATACGTCGGACAAAGTGATCAAGATTTATGACCCCACATGCGGCACGGGCGGGATGCTGTCGGTTTCTGAGAATTTTATCATCAACGAAAATCGAGACGCTCACGTTGAACTGTTTGGGCAGGAGTACAACCCGGAGTCCTACGCTATCTGCGGATCGGACATGTTAATCAAAGGCGAAGATGTTCAGAACATTGCGTTTGGCGACACATTGGGCACCGGGCGGGAAAAAGAGGGTCAGGTTGACGGTGACGGGCATTCGGATAAGGAGTTCAACTATATGCTCGCGAATCCGCCTTTCGGGGTGGAGTGGAAGCCGGAGAAAGACTATGTGACGAACGAGTTTGATCGCTTCGGTTTTGAGGGACGCTTCGGCGCGGGGCTGCCTCGAATCAATGACGGGGCGTTGCTGTTTCTTCAGCACATGATCTCCAAGATGCATTCAGCTCCTGATTTGGGTGGATTGGGTTCTCGTATTGGGATCGTGTTCAATGGGTCGCCGCTTTTTACAGGGGATGCCGGAAGCGGCGAGAGTAATATCCGGCGGTGGATCATTGAAAACGATATGCTGGAAGCCGTGGTGGGCCTGCCGGATCAGCTTTTCTATAACACGGGGATCAATACGTATCTTTGGATTGTGACCAACCGGAAATCGGATGAGCGCAAAGGCCAGGTTCAGCTCATTGATGCAACCGACTGTTTTTCCAAAATGAAGAAAAGCTTGGGCAATAAACGCAATAAAATCGGCGAAGAACACATTCGAACGATTACCCAAGCCTATGGAGCGTTTAAAGAGGGAGAACAAAGCAAGAATTTCAAAAATCATGAGTTCGGCTATCTGAAGATTACGGTTGAACGTCCATTGCGGCTGAACTTTGCGGTGACTGAAGAGCGGATCGGGATGTTCAAAGAAACGAGCTATTTTGAAGGGCTGGTTAAACCAAAGAAGCGCAAAGACGCTGCGGCGAAAGCAGAAGAGGTTGAGAAAGGCAGGAAACTACAGAAACAGATTCTTGCTGTGCTGGAAGAGATAAAACCCACGGAAGAGCTGATTAAGGATCGGGCTGTTTTTGAGGTTGTGTTGGAAGAGGCTTTCCAAGGTTCGGAAGTTAAGCTGGATGCGGCGTTGAAAAAAGCATTGTTGGCTCCGGGGTCTTTGGGAGAAAAAGATCCGTCGGCTGAGATTTGTCGGGATAAAAAAGGGAACCCGGAGCCGGATGCGGAGTTGCGGGACACGGAGAATGTTCCCTTGCCAGAATGGGTCACGCTTCCTTTGCCAATGGAATATGCAGACAAGGACAATAAGGGGAAGATTGACGTAAAGCCACTGCTGGAAGATGTCGAAGAACATTGCGAGGAATATTTGGCGGCTGAGGTGTTGCCGTACCGTCCCGACGCATGGATTGACCCTTCCAAAATCAAGGTCGGCTATGAGATTCCGTTTACGCGCCATTTCTATAAATACACTCCACCCAGATCGCTGGATGAAATCGCGCTAGATATCCGAGGGTTGGAAAAAGAGATTGTCGGCATGTTGGCGGAGGTCACAGCATGAGCAACGAACTGATTCTTTATAAAAGCGATGATGGGCGAGCCGAGGTGCAATTCCGTATTGAAGGGGACTCGGCTTGGTTGACACAGCTGGAGATGGCGGAGCTGTTTGCTTCGACTAAACAAAATATTAGCCTACACACTGGTAATATTTTGAAAGAGGGGGAGCTGCCGGAGCGTTCAGTTGTCAAGGAATCCTTGACAACTGCCGCTGATGGGAAAAAATACAGCACGAAGCTGTTTGATCTACAGATGATTTTGGCGGTGGGCTATCGCGTGCGTTCTCCGCGCGGAACCGAGTTCCGCCAGTGGGCAACACGCCATTTAGCAGAGTATCTCAAAAAGGGCTTCATCATGAATGATGAACGACTCAAAAACCCAGGAGGCTGGGACTACTTCGACGAACTGCTCGAACGCATCCGCGAAATTCGCGCCTCCGAAAAACGATTCTACCAAAAAATTCGCGATCTTTTTGCGCTGTCCAACGACTACAAAGAGCGCGAGAAAGAGACCCGCCTCTTTTTCGCCGAAGTGCAAAACAAACTGCTTTTCGCCGTCACAAACCACACCGCCGCCGAACTCGTGGTGAAGCGCGCCGATGCCGACAGCCCTAACATGGCATTGATGAGCTGGAGCGGATCACGGGTTCGAAAAAACGATGTCGTTGTCGCAAAAAACTATTTAACCAATGACGAAATCGACACACTCAACCGCCTCGTCGTCATCTTTCTCGAACAAGCCGAATTGCGCATCAAAGAACGGAAAATGCTCACCCTCGACTATTGGCGCAGTAACGTCGATCGCATGCTCGAATTTAACGAAAAATCGATCCTCCAAGGCAAAGGTTCTGTTTCGAAAGAAACCATGCAGCAGATCGCCCGCGAACGCTACGACACATTCGACAGCGCCCGCCGCCTCGCCGATGCCCAACAAGCCGACGCTGACGACCTCGCCGAGCTCGAAAAACTCGAAAAAGAGCTAGAGCAAAAAGGAAGAAATTCATGAGCGAAAACAATATCCAGACCTCGTTTGGTGAAATTGCCGATCTGATCCGGACTGCGAAACAACGCGCCTATCGGGCGGTTAACTCCGAGCTGGTGAATCTCTACTGGCAGGTGGGCGAAATTATTGTTCAGCGAATCGCCGCTGATGGGTGGGGGAAAACCACGATTCAAGCATTAAGTAATTACATTCGCGAAACGCAACCCGGCATACGTGGGTTTTCCGCCCAGAACTTGTGGCGAATGCGTCAATTCTACGAAACATATCGGGGGCAGGAAGTTCTCTCAGCACTGCTGAGAGAATTGCCGTGGACGCACAACACCCTGATTATGGGGCAGGCGAAACAGCCCGAAGAGCGGGAGTTTTATATCCGTATGGCAATTCGTGAAAAATGGCCAAAGCGTGAGTTGGATCGTCAGCTTAAATCCGGCCTGTTTCTGCGCGCTGTCGTGAATCCGCCAAAACTCTCACCACTGGTGAGAGAATTATATCCACTTGCAGAAGAGGTGTTTAAAGATATCTACTCTCTAGAATTTCTCGGGTTGTCCGAGCCGCACAATGAGTCAGACCTGCACGGGGCACTTCTCCGAAACCTTGGTCGTTTCCTCACCGAACTGGGCCGTGACTTTTGTTTTATTGGCTCGGAATATCCCCTGCAAGTTGGCGTGCAAGACTTTTCGCTCGACCTGCTCCTTTTCCATCGTGGATTGAATGCGCTGGTCGCCATTGAGCTGAAAGCCTGCCGCTTTGAACCCGAACATCTCGGCAAGCTCAACTTTTATCTCGAAGCACTCGACCGCGACCATCGCAAGACCCACGAAAATCCGGCAATCGGCATTCTGCTTTGCGCAACCAAAGACGAAGAGGTCGTGGAATATGCCCTTAGTCGCTCGCTTTCTCCATCCATGGTCAGCGAATATAAAACCCAGATGCCCGACAAAAAACTACTCCAAGCCAAGCTCCACGAATTCTATCAGAAGCTCACCTTCCTTGAACCGGAGAACGCATCATGAGCCTGCCTGCTTATCCAAAATATAAAGATAGCGGCGTGGAGTGGCTAGGGGACGTCCCGGAGCATTGGGATGTGTTGAGACTAAAGTTCGTTGGGGACGCTATAATAGGAATTACTTATTCGCCTGAAGAGACTGTCGATGAAGGGCAGGGCCATTTGGTGCTACGATCATCAAATGTTCAACAAGGGAAACTAGCCTTTCAGGATAATGTTTTCGTAGACAAAACGATCAATGATCGCGATGTAACTCAGCTACATGATGTTTTAATATGTGCCCGAAACGGAAGTGCGCATTTGGTGGGGAAATGCGCTATTATAGACAAATTTAACACTGGGCATACGTTTGGCGCCTTTATGTCTATTTTTCGCTCTGAAGACGGGCGGTATCTTTATCATTTCTTTTCATCAAATGTCTTTAAAGCTCAGACGGGATTGTTCAAGACAAGTACGATTAACCAGCTAACTTCAGGAGTTCTTAACAATCTATTTGTTGCGTTTCCTCCAGAATTTGAGCGAGTTGCAATCGCGGACTATCTGGAAAAAAAGATGGGGCAGATTGATACGTTGATCGAGAAGAAGAAGGAGTTGATTGAGCGGCTGAAAGAACAGCGCACAGCGATCATCACACACGCCGTAACCAAAGGGCTGGATGATTCCGTCCCCATGAAAAATTCCGGTATCGAGTGGCTCGGTGATGTGCCGGAGCATTGGGAGGTTCGACGGATGAAACTCAATATTTCAAAGGCTGGAAGCGGTGTGACTCCAAAAGGCGGTGCGAATGTTTATCGAACAACAGGCGTTCCTTTTTTGCGTAGTCAGAACATTCATTTTGACGGACTGCGGCTCGATGATGTGGCGTACATTGAAAAAGAAGTACATGACAGCATGAGTAACAGCAAGGTGATGTTGGGCGATGTACTTCTAAATATTACGGGGGCTTCAATCGGTCGCAGCTATTTTTTTGATGGGAGCATAGAAGATGCCAACGTTAACCAGCATGTTTGCATCATTAGACCGGAGGCGAGCCTGTTGACCCGTTTCTTACATTATGTTTTATGGTCTGATATGGGGCAATTACAGATTCAATTGGAGCAAACAGGTAGCGGCAGGGAAGGACTAAATTTTGAAGCTTTAAAAAACTTCTACTTCCCGCTGATGAGTGAAGACGAGCAACAGTCCATTGTTGATCATTTAGTTAAAACGACAGGGAAGATGGATGATTTGGTTGAAAAGACAAAAGAATCCATCCAACGATTGGAAGAATATCGGACGGCGGTGATCACGGCGGCGGTAACGGGGAAGGTGAAGGTAGACGATGGTTGATCATGAGAACTGAGATGTGTAGCCGCGAAAGAGCAAACGTTTCCAACCTTTGGAAAAATGAGGCGATTATCTTTCGATACTTGAAAAGTACGGGCGGAGACCCGAAAGAGCAGAGCAAACACGGACGGGCAGAGACGATTTGGACAAGGATGATGTGAAAACCAAAACCGTGAGTTGATGTATGTCGGATAAGGATTACAAAGAGGGACGAGAGCCGTTGATTCCTGTTCATGGCGGGTACCGAAAGCTGAAGGGTTTTCAGGTGGCGCAGTTGGCGTTTGATGTGACGGTGCTGTTTGTTGAAAAATATGTGAATCGGTTTAGCCGGACGTGCGATCAGATGGTGCAGGCGGCACGGAGCGGGGTGCAGAATATTGCGGAGGGGTCGCAGGCGTCGGCGACTTCGAAGAAGACGGAGCTAAAGTTGACGCAGGTTGCGCGGGCAAGCCTGGAGGAGCTTCGGCTGGATTATGAGGATTTTTTGCGTCAGCGAAGTTTGCCAACTCTTGCGCCGGATGATCCGGCATTGATGCGGTTTAAGGCGCGTAAGCCGGAAACGTTGAGTGCGTTCCGGGAGTGGGTGAGTGCGGAGCGGAAAAATAGCACGGACGAACACCGACAATCAGGGACGAACAAGGACGTTTCCCAGTCTTTGAACGTCCATGACCGTCCGTGTCCGTCCCTCACCTCTGCCTGTCTTGCGGCGAACGGCGCGCTTTCTCTCTTGAATCTGGCGTGTTGGCTTTTAGACCGACAGGTCGCAAGGCTCGCGGAAGATTTTGAAAATGAAGGTGGTTTTTCGGAGCGGCTCTACCGTGTTCGAAAAAACCGAAGGGAACAACGATGACTAAAAAGCACACAGAAGAGCGGCTGGAGGATGCGGTTGTTGAGTGTCTGATTTCTCAGGGCGGATATGTTCAGACGGTCTCGAATGAATTTGATGCGGATCGGGCGTTGAATTCGGATCGGGTGATTCGGTTTATTCGGGATACGCAGCCAAAAACTTTCCAAGCATTGGAAAAAACACTGGGTGCAGGCTCAGCCTGCCTCCAAGGGCTGGAAGAAACTCACGGGGCGGAGACGGATAAGCAGATTCTGGATAGTTTGTGCAAGGAGCTGGAGCTGACGGGGACGGTGAAGGTGCTTCGCGAGGGGTTCAAGTGTTACGGCAAAAAGCTGAAGGTGGTTTTCTTTACGCCGAATAATCGGATGAATCCGGAGACGCTTGCGCTGTACAAGCGCAATGAGCTTTCGGTTATCCGTCAGCTTCGATATAGCAACGATCACGCAAACGAGCTGGATATTGCTTTGTTCGTGAATGGGCTTCCCATTGCTACGGCGGGGCTGAGCAGATTGGACGGACAGTAGACGCATGAAAACAGTCTCCGCATCAGAAATGCGCGAACTCGACCGCCGAACCATCGAAGAGTTCGGAACGCTGGGCGTGGTTCTGATGGATCGCGCCGCACGCGGGTTGGTTGATTGCATCTTAGCAGTCATCCAAGCTCACCAGATTGCTCGCCCCTCCATCCTGTTTATCGCAGGAAAAGGCAATAACGGCGGCGACGCCGAAGTCGCACACAAAATGCTCCTTGAAGAAAATATTTCTTCCAACCTTTGGAACGTGCAGGGAACCAACTGGAAGACAGCCTCCGCCGATGGCTTCAACATTATCGTCGATGGACTACTCGGAACCGGAACCTCCGGTGCGCCACGCGGAAAGTTTGCCGAAGCCATCCGCTTCATCAATCGCGCAAAGGGTTTCAAACTCGCCATCGATATTCCGAGCGGACTCCATCACGGCGAAACCGTGATCGCCGATCTCACGGTCACCATGGGGCTTCCGAAAATAGAACTCATTCAATCCGAATCGGTTGAATTTACAGGCTCTATTGAAACCATCGATATTGGAATCCCCACCGAATTCATCGAAGCAACCAAAGGTTGCGCCGAAGCCGAGTTGATCACCCAAAGCGACGTGCAACTTCCGCGTAGGAAACGCGACTCCCACAAAGGAACCTACGGACATGTTCTGCTGATCGGCGGCGCACCCGGCATGACGGGCGCCATCGCGATGGCGGCACGAGCCGCCCTCCGCTCCGGTGCAGGTCTGGTGAGCGTTCTCACGCCAGAAGAAGTTCTGCCAATCGTTGCGCAAGCCTGTGGCCCCGAAGCGATGGTGCACGGTTTTCCAAGCCTTGGAAAAAACACCATCGATTTTTCCAATGTTTGGAAAAAAGTAACAGCGGTCTGTGCTGGCCCAGGCCTCGGGCATCATCCGGAATTTATTGAGTTTCTGTTGAAAACCTGTCCCGTTCCGCTAGTCCTCGACGCCGATGCGCTCAGCGTCTCGCCAGAGACGATTGCGACGGCGAAGTGCCCCGTCGTACTCACGCCCCACCCCGGCGAATTCGCATCGCTCTTCGAAATGAAAACCACTCAGGTTCAAGCCGACCGCTGGGGCGCCGCGCGCGAAGCGGCGGAACGCACCGGAAAGATCGTCGTGCTCAAGGGTGCGCGAACGATTGTCGCCGCGCCCAGCGAGAAACTCGCCATAAACAGTACAGGTAATCCAGGAATGGCAAAAGGCGGATCGGGCGACGTGCTTGCCGGACTACTCGCCGGACGTCTTGCGCAGGGAATCGAGCCATTTCAAGCGACGAAAACTGCGGTTTGGCTTCATGGGAAAGCGGGCGATTTAGCGGCGGCAAAAAACACAGAAGCGGCAATGACCGCCACAGATCTCATTGATGCATTTTGCGCTCTTGCATGAGCACCAACCCTCATACAAAAAGCCCATTTCAGAGGTTTGCCTCGCAATTTGAATGACGCCACTTTCACACCGAATTATACACGCCAGCCCTCATACAAAACGTCCTTTTTTGAGTTTTGCCTCGCAACTTGAATGT
>JAOZMR010000225.1 GCA_029934215.1 Pontiellaceae bacterium
TCAGGCGTTTAGCGCTGAACCTACTGAAGAAGGATAAAGCAAAACCCTCTTTGAGCATTCGACGCAAACGCTTAATGGCGGGATGGAATAAAAAAAACACTTAAAAACCGTTCTTGAGATTTAGATGCGTTTACCCTGTGGGATAAGGTGGACTTTGTGTCCAAACACCATTATAAAGGGAGGATGCAAATGAGAAAAAAACGAGTTTTTGTAGCTGAAATCAAGGCCACGGTCGGTGGTTCGTCACTAAAAAGAGCGCATTTTGCTTCAAACGTAGAATTCTGTCCTTATAATCTCTGAAATGTTAAAAAAATCTAAGCCATCAGAACCGGTTCGCTCCAAAAAAAAGGAGGCCGCTGGAATCCTCCTTGTCGCGCTTTGCGCGTGGAGCTTCTTTTGTTTTTTCAGTTATCATCAAGAATGCGCCCCCGCTCTAAATAGTCCGTACGATACCACGTCTTTCAGTGGCGTCATCGGTGTTTGGTTTGCTTATGTCGGGTTCATGCTTTTTGGGATCGGCGGCTATTTGATTCCGTTCGTTCTCCTGATCGGTAGTTTGCTGATGACGCTTCATTCCCATGAGCGTGTTTGGACAAAGTGGGTCTGGCTGTTTATGGGGCTTATGGCGATATGCGGTTTGCTTGAATATCCTTCATGGCTTTGGATCACCCAATTGACTGATTGGTTAAATGTTGGAACAGCTGGCGGGGTGATCGGTCAGTTGCTTGCCATTCGTACTCTCGGGCACTGGATCGGATATGTCGGCTCAACATTTTTCTTCTTTGCAGTTCTCTTTTTAGCCATTCATCAGTTAACGGATATGCACCCCATTGCGCCGGTTATATTCCTTTGGGAGAAAGCGAAGGAGTTGTTCGCACAGCATACAGAAGCCGAGGATAAACCAAAAAAAGAACGCCCACCAAAGAAGGAAAAGAAATCGTCGCGCAAGAAAAAGGAGCCAGAGCTTTTTTCGCCTTCCGAGTCGGATCGTGAACCGCTACCCGCTAAAAAGCCTGCAAAAAAATTGATCCGTAAATCTAAAAAACAGGTGGATCCAGACCCTGAGGATGAAATGGGTAGCTTTGTTAGCAGCATTATTCAGGGTATTAATGAATCGGGCTATCAGTTGCCGTCTCTTTCTCTTCTGAACGAGTTGCCGCCTCTCGCTGAACGCACGTCAACAGAGAACACATCTGAGAAAGCAAGAATTCTACAAGATACGCTTGAGGAATTTGGTGTTGATGGCGAGGTGACCCATGTCGAGTGCGGTCCGACTGTGACATCCTACGAAGTGACTCCGGCGCCCGGCGTACGCGTCAACAAGATCACCTCATTAGATCGCGACATTGCCCGTTCGATGCGCGCACAAAGCATACGGATTCAAGCGCCTATACCTGGGAAGGACGCGGTTGGCATTGAAGTCCCCAATGCGAAAGGCACCGCCGTTTATTTGCGCGAGCTGGCAGAAAGTAAAGCCTTCCACGACCCAGCCATTGCCTTGCCGTTGGCGCTCGGAAAAGATGTGAGCGGTCGGCCGATTATTGGTGATCTCGCAGCCATGCCGCATATGCTTGTGGCAGGTGCCACGGGCGCAGGTAAAACCGTTTGCATGAACTCGCTTCTAACCGGTTTACTTCTGGCTCGAACCCCAGAGGAGCTTCGACTCATTCTTGTCGATCCGAAAACATTTGAATTCCAGTCCTACGAAAATCTAAAACATCTCGTCGTCCCAATCATCACCGACCCTAAAAAGGTTACACTCGGTCTTCGCTGGGCAATCAAGGAGATGGAAAAACGCTATGCGATATTCAAGACAGCAAAAGTGCGTGATATCAAAGGGTTTAACGCCCGCATAAACGAAAAGCAAGAGGACCTATTCAGCGAAACATCCGAAAAAGAAAAACCAAAAACCGATATCCCCGCAAAACTCCCCTACATCGTCATCGTTGTCGACGAGCTTGCGGAACTAATGAGCACCGCTCAACAAGAAATTGAGCCCTGCATTGTTCGGCTCGCCCAGCTTTCGCGTGCAGCCGGAATTCACATGATTCTCGCTACCCAGCGCCCGTCGGTCAACGTCATCACAGGAACCATCAAAGCCAACATCCCCGGACGAATCGCGTTCAGAGTGGCGCAGGGCAACGACAGCCGAACTATTCTCGACTCCATTGGCGCCGAAAAATTGCTAGGTAAAGGAGACATGTTGTATCTTCAGCCCGGCAAAGACAAACCCACTCGCTTACAAGGAACGTGGACAAGTGATGACGAAATGAACCGCGTCACCGACTTTGTCCGCGAACAAGGGACCCCCGAATTTGTGAGCGAAATTCAGGACAAGATCGAGAACAAAAAAGTTGATATACCGGAACCAGATGAAAACAGCGATCTGCTAGAACAAGCGATGGAGGTTCTGCGGAGCACGAAACGCGCATCCACCTCCTCACTGCAACGCCGCCTGCGCATCGGTTATAACCGAGCCGCAAACCTGATGGATCTGCTCGAAGAAAAAGGTATCATTGGACCTCCGACCGAAACCGGACCTCGCGACATTTTAATTGATCTGGACGGCGGCATCCCCGACAATCCCGATGCACCAGGCACAGAACCAGCAGAAGACGAATGTCAGAGCGAGACAGAATCCCCACCGGAAATGACAGAACCGCAGGACAGAGAACAAGAAATGTGATTTAAAACTCAAAGGAAACGCCATGTCCACACTCGGAGAACAACTAAAAACAGCCCGCGAAGC
This sequence comes from Pontiellaceae bacterium, assembly GCA_029934215.1. GTDB lineage: Bacteria > Verrucomicrobiota > Kiritimatiellia > Kiritimatiellales > Tichowtungiaceae > Tichowtungia. The sequence goes on from JAOZMR010000225.1 coordinate 2,750, forward strand.
CAAAGGAGTCAGCGAAAAAGAAGCGGGTTCAGCAATACGGATTTTAACAAAACTCATCCTCGCGATGGAAGCGGATGACTTCTCCGTGATGGCGGCGCCAACCTACGCCAAAGGCTTCATCCGCCTATACGCAACATATCTCGGGCTCGCCCCAGAACCCTTAGTACAGGAATACCTAGCAACCCATGCCGTAGTGGCAGAACCGCGTCCACGGATCGGCAAAAGAGGTCGTCTTAAAGAAAAACAGAGCGGCGATGAACCCGCAGCCCCCAAAGAGACGAAAACCCTCGTACGCCTTCCTCGCATTGCACTACCGCAAAACCTAATTGCCCGTTTTTCCTCAGGTTGGAACTCCCTACCAGGTGATGCTTGGAAAGACATCCGTGTACTCGCCGGAGCGGCAGCAACACTGCTACTTCTCATCGTTTTAATCAGTAGCATCTCCAACTATTCTCGCCGACATGCATCTGCCAATCCGGAAGAAAAAGCGTCACAAACAGATCCAGCCCACATACTACTCGACGAACCTATCCCAGATCTATACCTCATAGAACCAGGGAAAATCGAATCGAACTAAGCCCCTGTCCTCACCACTCCCACCACAAAGGCTCATGATGACTCCACCCAACATTCTCACCCTCAGCCGCTTCGGCATGGCACTTTTTCTAATGGTATGCCTCAGCGTATCCTTTCCCGGCGCATCAACATTCGCATTCATCATTTTCATTCTCGCGGCGCTCACCGACGCGCTCGACGGACACCTCGCTCGAAACGTATATGGTTGCACCGACTTCGGTGCACTCATGGACCCGCTTGCAGACAAAGTTCTCACGGCGGCCGCCTTCATCGGATTCGTTGAACTCGGTGTTATGCCGGCCTGGATGGTCAGTCTAATTCTCGCCCGCGAATTTATGGTAACCGGACTACGGCTTCTTGCCGCCGATAAAGGCATCGTCCTCGCCGCAAGTTCATGGGGGAAACAAAAAACCATTTGGCAAATGGTCTACATCATCGTCGTACTCCTTGCGGGAATTTTCCAACCCTTGGAAACCAATCAAACATGGTTCTGGTATGGCGGACTACTCGTCACAGCGCTCTCCGTCTTCAGCGGCTGGCACTATTTCCACCACAACGCGACTCTTTTCCATGGCTTGGAAAAACCAAAGCCCCGCTCGAATCACGGTGAATGCGCCTGAGGACCTAACGCCATCTAAAAGAAACGGGCTACCGCACCCATACCAGACGTGGATTTTCAAAAGGTTGGGCATTGCCGAGTGGAGAGTGCCTATTGCCGAATAGGAGAGAAGTGTTCCAACCATTGGAAGAATTTTAAATGCAGTATGATTGACGGCATACCAGAGGTGTTTCCTATTACCGCAAAATTCGGTTGGATTCGTGACTAGTACACCGTCACGAATCAATTGTTGGGTAAAGCTTCTTGGGATTGATCCGAGCATCGTCTTCCCAAAAAACAAAAATTAAAGTCGTTTTGCTGTTGAAGGTGTAATTTTTTCTGTACAATCTACGGATATCCATAGATTGTAAAAGGAGGTATATATGAATGGCACTAAGTTAAACCCCTTATGCTACCTCCGCAATCACAATTCCATAGCTGTTTTTGATCACGAATTGCACGTCGCGACAGGATAAGTCCAGTATGTCGGGAAAAATGAAACCGTAAACATAATGAGGGTCTTCCGCAGAATCTGTGGGTAAAAAGTAGCACACTGAGCATTTTTTCT